>DFPA01000031.1:1820-2983 GCA_002377025.1 Patescibacteria group bacterium UBA3527 | reverse complement strand
ACGGGGTGAGTGAAGAATGGCTCACTCTATGTGATCAAGTGATAGAAATTAAAATGCTGGGTGAAAAAGAATCGCTAAATGTATCGGTGACGGCCGGAATTGTATTATTCCACTAACTTGTTTAGTTCTTCTTGTACTACTTCGCTGTCGCTCCAGGGTTCTTTACTGTTATTTGCACCCATAATGTATGGATCAGTACCTTTGCCGGTAATCAACACGTAACTATCGTTCGGTGCGATTTCCAAGGCAGCGGAAATTGCCTCACGGCGGTCCATGATAATATCCAGTTTTTCTTTGTCCTCTATTGCTTCTGCCATTTCTTTAACAATCTTTTCTGGGTCTTCGTCGTATGGGTCTTCGTTGGTAAGAATGATGTGGTCACAATGTGCCTCAGCGATTTTGGCCATTTCCGGACGCTTCCAAGTATCTCTGCCACCACCGGTATTACCGAGCACACACACTTTTTTGTTATCTCTGAAGGCAGAATAGAGCTTTTCTAAAGAGTCTGGTGTGTGGGCATAATCTACCACTACGGTAAAATGTCTGCGTAAGCCATTGCCACTATCAATTATTTCAACTCGACCGGCAACCGGACTCATCTCTCGTAGCGCTTTCTCTATCACCGCCCATTCAATTCCTATTTTTCGTGCGAGAGTAATGGCGGCAAGGGCGTTATAGACATTAAATAGTCCAACGAGAGGTACCCGTACAGTTATTTCACTTTTATTCTCCTCAAAGACCAAGCTTACTCCATCGCGATGTAGATTGTGTAGTTTGAGACTCTTCAAGTTGTACGGGCATTTATGTTCGACTTTTACATTCAAGAAATCTTTGCCATGATCATCGTCTGTATTGGCGACAATGAAACGAGGATGTTTCCGCGATTTTTCCAATTGTTTGGCAATTTTGAGTTTGGCTTCTTTGTATTTTTGGAAGGAGCCGTGAGACTCTATGTGTTCCGGGGTGAGATTGGTAAAGATCAGGGCGTCGAGCTCTACAAACTTGTGACGAAACTGCTTCGCTCCTTCCGAAGTCATTTCCACTACAGCGTAAGCGCAACCCTCATTGACCGCTCGACGGAGAAATTTTTGCAAAAAAAACCTTCCTGGCAGGGTCATTTTGTAGAGATTTTTCTCTACTTTAGTTCCGTATTTAAACTGGAT
>DFPA01000031.1:0-1446 GCA_002377025.1 Patescibacteria group bacterium UBA3527 | reverse complement strand
TCAGTAACGGTTGATTTACCCTTAGTACCTGTAACCGCTATTACTTTGATTTGTTTAGAAGGGTGACGGTATATTTGCGCACCTAAAAAAGCTAAAAGGAAGTGATACGGCGGACGAATAGTGTCCAAAATTGGTCTAGGAATAAAGCGTTTAATCCAATAGAGAATAGTGTTCATAAGTTGATTATACAAAGAGTAGTGCGTTTAAGGTAGTCATAGCTTCTGCTAGGAACTTAAATTGCGCAGAGCCTCCTTAAGAGCAGTACTCGTTTCTTGAATGTTCGGCGGTAATGAACCGACTGCTTCACGAGCATCCTTATGACTATAGCCGAGCGCTACCAGCGCATCAATGGTCTCACTCTGAAATGCTTTGGTGGTTGAGGTACCTTCTTTTGATACAAAATCTAAATGATCGAGCTTTCCTTGCAAACCGCGTACTATGTTTTCGGCACTCTTTTTACCAATACCGGACATTTTAGCGAGGTAGGAAGGGTCGTTTTCAGCAACAGCTTGTTTAAGGAGAAGGATGTCGGCTTGGGCCAAAATCTGTGCCGCAGATTTTGGCCCAATCTTTGGTAGTGAGATAAGAGCATTAAAAATATCAAGTTCATCAAGGGTGGAGAAACCGTACATATCCAGTGCATTTTCTCGTACCGCCAAGTATGTCCAGAGCGAGGTCTCTTCCTCGAGAGAAAAGTTGGTGGCGTTAGGAACGGTGACTAAGTAACCGACTCCATTTACATCAAGTACAATGTCCAGCTCTGTCTTATGCGTTACTCGGCCAGTTAGTTTCCGAATCATGTTTCTATTATACAATAGCTCTTATGAAGGACATCTTTCGAAAATATAAGGTAGTGGCCTGGTGTTTAACAGGCCTTCTTCTTGGTGTACCGTTTGTCGATTTCTTTTGGTGGCCGCTGGGTATCATTGGTATTGCTTGCACGATACATATAATCTTCTCTGCCGGCAGCGTTAAGGAGGCTGTGAAAGCCGGCTTGTGTATTGGTTTCATTAAGTACTTGTTGGTGTTGTCGTGGTTTCTTTCTTTGTATCCACTCGATTGGCTGGGTTTATCGTCAGGTGTCTGGCAATACTTGGTAATAGTGTTGTACTACCTGCCAACCACTTTTGTTTTGTCCTTGTCGCTAGCCACTTTTGCTTATTTGTGTAAAAAATTTCTCGACACATCAAAGCAATCGTTTTTGATCATTCCATTTGTATGGCTCATTAGTGAGTATTTCGGTGCATTGTTCTTTTCAATTTTTACTCTCGGAGCGGCCAGCAGCTTGAATTTCAATTTTAGCTATGGTTTTTCAGGATATCTACTCGCCAATCATGATCTGTTACAACAGCTTGCGGAATTTGGCGGTGTGGCGCTACTGACTCTTGGAGCGGCTTATGGCGGCGCACTCCTGTGGCGCTTGCCCAAGGAGTGCGCCGCCATCCT
>DFPA01000019.1 GCA_002377025.1 Patescibacteria group bacterium UBA3527 | reverse complement strand
GCATCGGCAAAAGAACGTCCGCCTTTTACTTCGATAAGTACGTTGTCGAGAATTTCTTTGTACACGCCGTTACCCACCACTTCTGATGTAACCTCGAGAGCTTGAACCATCGAAATACCACTGCCCAGCATCGTAGAAATATTGTCGCAAATACGGGTAAGGTAGAGTTGTCGGTTTAGAGTACCGAAATAGGGTGTGGACACTTTTAATTCGTCTACCGTGCGCTTACCTACCTCGGTCTGCATAAAACGCCACAAACCAATGCCCGCAAAAGCGAACAGGATTACGATGATACCAATAGAATTTACCAACAAATCAGATAGCCCAATAACCAGCTTGGTATAGATAGGTAGCTCCTGTCCTGATTCCGTCAGAATTTTCGCAATTCGTGGAATCACCATAGTAAGCATCAAGCCCATCACCAAGAAGAAGACTCCCACTACGAAAGCTGGATAGATTAGAGCATTGCGTACCTTGGTAATAACTTGATAGGAACGATCCAGATAGTCTGCCAAATACAAGAAAGCTTTCTCTAAGGACCCCGACTCTTCTCCCGAACGCACCATACTAATATAAAAAGGAGAGAAAACTTGAGGGTGCGAAGAAAGGGCGCGTGAAATTGAGCTACCTGCTTGTAACTCTTCAGAAATGCTATTCAAAATACGTTGCAATTGAGGATTGTCTGACTCAGCCGCCAAAAGCCTGAAAATACGCAACGCTGATACCTGTGCCTCGAACAAAGTGGCAATCTGGCGTGACAAAATAACAACTTCCTTATTGGAAACGGACTGAAACCATTCAATTTCGATGGCGTAAAAAGGCTTGTTTTGATTAATCGGCTCAATATTGGTTACGGTATAGCCTCGTTTTTGTACGGTCGAAATCGCCGTATCCATATTGGTTGCTTCTACCGTACCTTCACGAGCAACGTTATTTTGGTCAATAGCTTTGTAAGCAAACAGCATATTACATCAGTCTCTCAAGACCTTTAGGATTAATTGAGTAAGAGAAGGCATTTTCAGCAGTAATTTCACCCTTTTTTACCAAGTCCGCTAAAGAGCGGTTCATGTCGATCATACCCTGTTCCAAACCGGTCTCGATAACTGTTTGTAGCTCATGGGTACGTCCTTCCCGAATAAGGTTTGAGACTGCTCCGTTGTTAATCATAAGCTCGTAAGCAGGAATCATACCACCACTGATACGCGGGATAAGGCGCTGAGAGAATATCCCCGCCAATGACCCGGCAAGTTGCACTCTGATTTGGTCTTGTTGCGCAGCGGTAAAACTGTCAATTATACGGTCTATGGTTTGTGCGGCGTTGTTGGTATGTAGAGTAGATAACACTAAGTGACCAGTCTCAGCAGCAGTAACAGCAGTCGCAATAGTATCGGAACTGCGCATCTCACCCACCAGTATTACATCTACATCTTGACGAAAAGAAGCGTTCAGAGCGGTAGCAAAATCCTTAGTATCGATACGCACCTCGCGCTGGTCTATAAGACTTTGTTTAGGCTCATAGACATACTCAACCGGGTCTTCAATGGTAACAATGTGATTGGACTTGGACTGATTGATCAGTTCTACCATAGAAGCGAGTGTTGTCGACTTACCTTGCCCTACCGGACCCACACAAAGAAAGAAACCTTGCGGACGCATCGCAAAAGTCTCAAGAATCGGCGGTAAATTGAGCTCCTGCAATGTACGTATGACTTGCGGGATTAAACGTAAAACAATCGACATATTGGATTTTTGGTAAAATCCGTTACCACGAAAACGCAAGCCCTCGCCATGCTGATAAGAAAAGTCAATTTCGTGAGTGGAGATGAAACGTTCCATCTGTTCAGCCTTCATCATCACTTTTCCGAAACCGTCGACGTCTTCTTGAGTGAGTATTGGCTTCTTAACCAGCGGTATAAGGGAACCGGTTACACGTATCATCGGGTGCGAACCAACAGAAAAATGAATATCGGAGGCATCTTCCTCCAACATTATATCCACCAAATCAACCAACTCTCTTTTGTAATCAACTGATGCCATAATTATTTCACTAACTCTTGTACCTTAGCTACCACCTCACTGGGAATAGATTCTGCCTTAACTATATAACCTATTGCTCCTGCTTCTTTGGCCATGGTTTTATCTCTGTCTTCTCCTTGGTTGGAAAGAACGATGCATTTAGTACTTTTGGCCTTTGGTCCCGCCTGTACTTTTTTGATCATGTCGATACCGGTCATATTGGGCATCACCATATCCATTAGAACCACGTCAAAATCATCCTTTTCTATCTTACCCAAGCCTTCATCGCCACTAGAGGCCACTTCAACCGTATGGCCGACCTCTTGAAACTTGGTTGCGTACATATCACGCAGGAAGGCGTCATCATCAACCAGGAGTATTTTCATATTGTTACACGCTATCGTGTCTTTTTATTATACTGAAATATCCTCCTGTGTTTTGGAGTTATCGACAATATCTTCTTCAACGGTTTGATCAAGAACGTTTTCTACACCCACCTTGGTACCGAAAGCATTTACTTCCTCAAATGGTATCTCATGTTTCAAAGCTTTGATAAAAGCATCTTCCTTCATACTCATGTAGCCGTTTTTGCGCGCAGACTTGTAGATTTCTTCCTCAGAACCGGAGTTAAGAATAAGATTCTCTATCTCTGAAGTCACTTCGATACATTCAGTCACAGCCGTCCTACCTTTTGTACCAGAAGAGCATCCGGGCGAAGGTTCCGGATGTATCACGCTGGTACTCTTGGGAATACGATCTCTAAACTTTTCCGGTAGATCACTAAACTCATCATCAATCATTTGTTTGATACTGCCTTCGATTGGTTCTTCTCTACCAGTACCTTCACATAAACGTCGTGAGAGTCTCTGAGCTACCGCCAGTTTTAGTGTAGGAGCGATCAGGTACGGATCAACACCCATATCCATAAGACGAGGAATAACACCAACCGCGTTGTTGGTGTGAATGGTGGAAAATACCAAGTGACCGGTAAGAGCGGCTTGAATGGCCAGCTGTGCTGTCTCCTTGTCGCGAATCTCACCTACAAGAATAATGTCTGGATCTTGACGAAGTGCACTACGCAATCCGGAAGCAAAAGTATAGCCAATTTCCGGACGTACTTGCGATTGACTCACTCCTTCAATGTTGTATTCAACCGGATCCTCGAGTGATAAAACATTCTTAGACAATTTGTCGAGCTCGCTTAACATCGCATACAAGGTCGTAGACTTACCCGAACCAGTTGGTCCCGATACCAAGATGATTCCGAACGGCTCCTTGAGCATGCGACGGATGATTTCGAGATTATAGGGAGAAATCCCTGAATCATCTAACGTACGCACACCTCTGGCAGTGTCCAAAATACGCATAACCACTTTCTCACCAAAGTTAGTTGGCAAAACAGAGACACGAAAATCAATCTTCCTACCATCAAAAGTGGCAGAGAAGCGACCGTCCTGAGGTTTACGCCGTTCATCCAAACGCATCGAAGAAAGAATCTTCACTCGCGCCACTACCGCCGACTGCACGTTTAGTGGCAATTTTAGACTGGTTTGCAGCAAACCATCTACACGGAATCGTACACGCAATCCACCTTCAAAGTATTCAATATGAATATCAGACGCTCCGCCGTCTACCGCATAACGTAAAATTGTAGCTACAATTTTTGTTACCGGCGCATCTTCCTGAAAATGCTCTTCTTGAGATTCTACACCATCTTCACTCTCGGCTTTCCTGGCAGCTATTTCTTGATCAAGCTCCGACTCAAGCGTAGTCAATGCTTCACCTACCTCTCCTGTGAGAGACTCATAAGCAGTCAAAAGCCTCTCCAGGTCCTTTTTTAAAACAAAAGTAAGCTTGTATGTAATGCGGTGTTTTGTACTAACAAAGTTGAGTACTTCCCTTACCTGTAAATCTTCCGGATCATTAACTCCCACCAACAACACTCCTTCCTCCACTTTAAGCGGTACCAGCTTATAGTGACGGGCCGACTCTTCTTCAATGTATTTTAGGGTTTCTTCCGGAATGTTGATTTCCTTCTCAGGAATATACGCGGGCACCCCATACATCTCAGCCATACCCTCTCTTACCGCATTTTCATCCACCCCCTCGCTCAGCAAAACAACCTCCGGATCTTCACCCTTAGCTATTCGTACTGCCACGCTTTCTGCCAAAGTTGGGTCGATGACCTGCTTCGACTTTAAGATTGCTACTATGTCCATCTGTATGAATTTACTATGACCCAAACGGGTTGTCTGTACCAACAACACTTGGGCGTATGTTCTTGCTGTAGTCTACGAGGTTGGTAAACCTAGAATCAGACAAGATAGTTGTATCCAGCTCCACAGCTTTCAAATCATTCAAGCGGCGAAGAAACTCTTCTGTTTCTTGCCTTGCTACATTGTTTACCATGCTGGAATTACTTGCGAGCTCTGTATCATCTTTCATGATAAAAAGTTTGTAGCCAAAACCAACCAAAACCACGAATCCAAGTATTGCCACCATTTTTTTCATTGCTCCTTTCATACTAATTATTGATTAAGTCAAACGATTTAACCTCCACTGTCAACTTAAATATAAGACCTGTTGTTTCTACCACAGCATTCTCCGCATCACCTCGTATGGCCTCCAAACTCGTAATACGCATTGGATAGGCATTGACTTCTAGATTTTCCAGAAACGTTTTGAAATCAGCATACTCTCCAACCAACGTAGCAGTGAATCGACGTGATTCGAGACTTCGACTAAGAGTTTCTGACGCAGACATTTCGTATTCTTCATCATCATTCTCTATTGTCTTGATATCTTCTATATCGGCTGCCACAATACTCACCGGAATTAAGCCACTCAATAGTGCGATAGCCTCTATATCTTGCTCCACTTCTACCACATCGACTTCCGATGGCAAGAATTTCTCCAGCGCCTGCAATTCGCCGGCCGATATTGCAGCCGCTCGGTTTTTCAGCTCGTCAAGCAATGACGTAAATTGGGACGCGTTCTGTACGGCTTCTTTGTATTGCACAATACTATCCTCTATTTGACGAAGTTCATCAAATTTAGGTTTGAT
>DFPA01000017.1 GCA_002377025.1 Patescibacteria group bacterium UBA3527 | reverse complement strand
ATTGTGTGGTCGGGCGTGGGGTGGAGCTTGCGAAATTACATAAAATATTTGCCCTTTGCATTGCCTTATCTAAACAAATATTGTATAAGTTTGGTTGGCAACAAAAGGCTAGGAGAAAGCTAATGTACAAGTTCTTCAAAGAAGATCTGGATGCTCTTGACTTCAAAATCAAAGAGCTGAGAAAGACAATCCGCGAAGCCGGACAACAAATGGGCGCTGCCACCGAAGATGGCGAGCGTGAACACGACAACCCCGAGCTCGACGATGCTATGCGTCGATTTGAGATGTGGAGCAAGCATCTTCGAGAAATGAATGAAATTCGAGGGAAAGCTGAGATCGTTGAACCGTCAGATGTGTCGGGCGACAAGGCTTCTATCGGGTGCACGATCACATTCGTCGATCAAGATGAAAACGAGAAAACAGTTTCGATTGGCAGTTATATGCCGTCGGAAGCATCAACAGAAATCTCGTACAACGCTCCAATCGCACGTATCCTCATTGGTCTCAAGGTTGGAGAGTACCGTGAAGGAAAAATCGCTGGGCAGGACGTTGAGTTCGAGGTAACCAGAATCGAAGTTACCAAACGGAGGCACTGATGCAACATTCGTTTTGGACGGTTAAGATTGCCGGTGTCTCAGGCACCGGCAAAACAACCGTCATGGAAGGTCTCAAATCGTCCGACGTTGATTGCGAGATTATCATATACTCGCAACTTCTTAACGAGTGTGGAGACCAAGAGCTCGCCGATTTGATGCTTGCCGATAAGTTAGCGAGTTCAAAGGGTCTTGTGCTTATGGACGACCATCTCGAGTTCGATAATCCCAACAAGACGCGTAACTACCTAAGAGAAAACACACGTGGACTCGTACTACTCGATGTTCCACTACGTGATCTTGTTACGCGGATCAATGGCGATAAGTCGCGGAATCGCATCTCTGAACCAAGGCGTCTGGCTCATAATCTCAAGGTATCTAGGAGCAAAGCTGTGCAATTGGCACACGAAACAAAAACTCCACTTCTGGTCATTCCGAATTTGCACGGAGAGCAAGATCGGTCTATCGCCATAATCAAGGCGTTCGTTCTCACTAACAGCCCCTGAAACTTCGGGGGCTGTTCCTTTAAAAGTAAGTTAGAATAGTAAGTATGAACACTTTTAGGGTCGGTTCAATACAAAACCCATTCAAACCTGAGATCCCAAAGGCCAAACTTGCCTTTAGTGAAATATCAATTAAATATCCGGCTCGACTTAATGCGATGGCCCTAGACCCGAGTCAGATAGATGTCTCTGAACAAGGTGTGTACACACCTGGAGAAGTTATTTTTTCAATAGATATATATAAAGATGTTTCAGTAGCACTCCGAAATGATAACGAGATTATTGTTTCAGAAACAAGTCCGCGTCACCAACTTATTTTGCACGCGGTGCTTTTAATGCAGCATGCACTTAAAATCGATGATGGCTTTGACATTGATGTGCAAACGTTAGATTTGCGTCATTGCGGGTTAGGTTCTAGTAGCGGATTAATTGCCTCAGTCGCGGCTGCAATTAACGAATTGTATGGAAACCCAATTAATAAAGTAGATCTAGTCGCTTACCTTGCACAAAATCATGGGGAGGAAATAGACGGAGATAAAAATCAACTGCAACATGTGCAGTGTATCGGTGGTTCAGCAGCTTCAGGACTTGTGTCGGGCGGAATGAAAGTACTTGCAAGTAAGTCTGTACCAATCGCACAAATGAATATCGATATTAGCTACTCAGTGCTGATAGGTGTACCAAATGACTTTTCTGCACCAGATGCTCAAAAATTGATGGAACTGGAAATTTCCAATATGTCTAAGTTTATATCAACTGGTGACAAATACCGAGATAAAATTGGATATCGAGTAACCCATGAGATGTTACCAGCGATGGTAAAAGGTGATTTACGCAAAGCATCTGAACTCATTTTCGATTACAGATTTGACTATGGGAGTATCGAGAACTGTTCCTTCGTGTATCCTCAAATAGTAGGCATTGCAAAACGTATTCGGCATCTATACGAAGATGGAACTGTTGATGTCTTGGCGCTATCTAGTGTTGGACCTGCGTTTTTTGCAATTACCCAAAATCCTGAAGAAACAAGATCGGTTTTTGAGAGGAATGATTTAAAAATCTATGAAGCTAAGATCGTAAATGATGGTTATCAGGTAGTTAATAAAATATGAGTTGGCTCAAAACTAAGTATTTCTGGAATAATTCACAAAATGTAAATTACTTTTCGCAAAAACCTGCTGATCCGAGAATAGTAAAACGTTTAGAGGAATTGATGTCTGATGACAGACCGAACTATAAACTATCAGCATTAGATTTAGGATGTGGTGGTGGGAGACATACAGAAATGTTATTGAATATGGGTTTTGAGACATCAGTATTGGATCTCAATCCTCAAATGCTTCAAGCAACAGTGAAGAGAGTCGGAAAGAAGAATTTACATTCGGTAAAAAGAGGATCAATAGTTAAATTGCCATTCGAAGACAAGTCTTTTGATATTGTTGTTACAACCGGTGTTTTGCATCAAGCAAAAAATTTTCATGAGTATCAAGTAGCAATAAGCGAATTGTCACGTATATTAAAGCCGGGTGGTATTGTATGTCTGAATATATTCACTTCAGCTTTGCTGGATGAGACGTATACTCGGCTATCCGATGCTTTTGCATATCAAACAAAGGAAGGTCTGGACATGACACTTCTATCAAAAACAACATTCTATGAATTAATGGAGTGGTATGGTCTTGCGCTTGAGTATGAACTAAGTGAGGATAGTGTTGAAGAAAATACTGGCAAGAGAAGTGTTCTAAGATGTAATTTTGTTAAAGTAACTAAGTAATATGAGAATTTCATACGTAACAGGAAACCCAGGTAAATTTGAGAATGCTCAAAAATTTTTTGCAGAATATGATGTTGAGGTTGAGCAGATAACAACAAAAATTGAAGAAATTCAAAGCGGTGATTCTTTAGAAATAGCGATTGATAAAGCTAAGAAAGCTTTCGAGATAGAGAAACGTCCCTTATTTGTTAATGACGCTACCTGGATAATTCCTGCACTAAAAGGTTTTCCAGGTCCATTCATGAAATATGTAAATCAATGGTTTGAACCAGTCGATTTTATACACTTAATGCAGGACAAGGATGATCGAAGGATAATTTTGAGAGATAGCATTGTCTTTATAGATGAGCAGGGCCATAAGATTTTTACCCACGATCATGAGGGGTGTATTTTGGATGAAGTAGCCACGTTTGAGTATAAACACCCGACTGATGTGGTAATCTCGTTGTCTAAAAATAAAAAATCTATAGCCGAGGAAAAAGCAAGCGGCAGCTTCTTTATTGAAGATGAGGATAAAGTTTGGAAGGACTTTGCCAAGTGGTTAAAAACAGAAAATATTGACTAAATTACATATAGTTGTATAGTTCTCTCTAGAAATGTAACTCTTGAGGAGAGAAAAAATGACCTCTGTGAAAACTGAGTCTGCCTATGTTGTCTACAAGATGGGCAAGCTTTTGGATCAGAGCGTCTCGATGCTCGATCCTCTCGACTTTGACGAGTACTTTGTAAATGGCACTTTCAGTAAGTTTGCCACCTCAGATGACATCGGCCCCTTGTTGGGTTTCTTGTCTGATGTTGTTGGTGTAGTTACCTTGGAAAGCATCAAGTCCTTGGATGAAGTTTCGGCCATGGCTGCTGCCCGCGATTTAAACATGGTTGCGTCGGCAGTTACCAAATTTGGGGTGCCAATGCACGAGTTCCCTCATTTGGAAGAGCTGTTGTTGATGCTTGCTGAAAAGACTAACGAAGTGCCGACTGATACCGTTTTTGGTTACGGGTCGCGGAATCCAGTAGGGTCGCGCCAGCGAAGTTTCACCAGAACGGAAGAGGAGGCTTTGTTTATTGAATCATTTTCTGGGGGCATGAATAGCCTGATGGCTACTCTTGCTGGTTTGGAAACTATTCAATCGATGAACATCTCTGATTCCCGATATGCCCCTCTGGTGAAAGAGTCCGCACAGTACTTATATCAGATGCAGAAGGCGATCTTGAGGGTGCGAAAGCATATCACTCCGGATTTCTTCACGCATCAACTGCGTCCTTTCTTTGACCCCAAGACTATTCGCGGCAAGACGTATTTTGCTGCAGGTGGCGCTCAGATGCCAGTGACCATAATCGACTTGCTTCTCTGGGGCATTGAAGACGTCGATCGAACATATGTCGGTTATCGCAACGAAAATCTTCGCTACCTGCCGCGCTCCTACCGCAGTAAGGTTGAAGTGATCATGGGACGACCGTCGGTCTTGAAGAGTATAAAAACTCAGATTAGCCAACCACTCCCGTCCTCAGCAGTACCGACGGTCGCAAACACTATCGAGTCCCTAAAGGAACTTGCGGACCAACTAATCCGCTTCCGGGGACCACATCTGAGCGTAGCAAAGGCGAACATGAGAATTCGCCAAGAGGGTTCTGTAGGAAGTGGCGGCTATGACGTCTCGATCTTACAATACCTCATCAAAAGAACAAAAGGCTTCAAGAACCAGCTTGCTCTTGTTCAACAAGCAATCTCTCAAGGTTCGCCATGAAATGGCGAACCTCTCTTTTTTAATAGAGTAGTAATTGTACATGTACAAAGTTTAGCCTCAGGCCATTTCCGCTTGGAGCGACTGGGCTAAAGACGAACGCCATCGCTCTTTTGCAATGGGTAGTTCAGTAGCGGAAGCGACACCACGAGAGGTAGGTATGAAAACGAGGATGGGGGTTGTGCAAGGGTGGACTCCGGAGGCCTGTTAAAGCGTGAGATTTGTTTTGGTTTGTTGTATGAATCGGAGCGGTACTGAAGATGTTGTAGTAGCAATGCGAGGAGGAGCCCGAAGCTGGGGGAAGGACCACTTCCTTCCCCCAAACAAGCGTGTCGCCCGAGCACCCGCCCCGCAGGGCGGGAGTGCGAGGAATAGCGACACTCCTAGCCATCTAGGCGTTCGTAGCCCAAGCGGAAATGGCCTGAGGTGGATGCCGAAGGTGGCTCCTTTAGCCAGAGACGCGAACAAACGAAATGGGATGAGACCGCAGTTGAACGAACCACACGCTTCCTGATTGAAGGAAGCCCCACCCCACGCCCGACCACACAAT
>DFPA01000014.1:12040-21444 GCA_002377025.1 Patescibacteria group bacterium UBA3527 | reverse complement strand
GTGTTCCGCAAGGAGTGAGGGTTCGATTCCCTCCTCCGGCACAAATTTGAGGCATGATGATTTGTGCCTGAGAGAACATAGCCTGCGCTATGTTCGTGAGGAATCGAAGGGCGGAAACATGTTTTTACTTCCCTTTTCCTAGAAATAAAATCAGTTGAGCCCCGTCCAGCGTTCTTATGAATGTAATGAATTTGAAAAAGCAGGACGATTCCCTCCTCCGGCACTAGTAGCCAAACCTGGATCGCAAGCTTCAGATTTGCTGCTATCTATACATATTTTTATTTTCTGCTACTTTACTAGCGGGTCCGCACAAGCGGAACTGAACCTGAAACGATCGCTAGGAGGCGAAAATGGACACCCAAGTATTGGTGGCACTCGATGTGCCGACAGCTGACGATGCGCGCCGCATCGTCGAAGATCTTCACGCTGCCGGTCTTTCTTTCGGAGTGAAGATTGGCATGGAGCTGGCAACCGCAACTGGCCATTCGCTGGTGCAGGAAATAGCCAAAGAAGGCATATACGTCTTCGATGATCAAAAGCGTGTTGACATCCCCAACACACTCAAAAAAGCAGCAAAAGTGCAAGCTGGCTTCGGCGCAAACATGATGAACTGCATGTGCGCCGCCGGCCCGAAAGGTATCAGCGCCTTTGCTGATGCCTGCAAAAAGGATGACGTGACTTCTATCGGCGTCACTGTCCTCACCACCAAGACAGACGAGGAGTGTCAGGCGGAGTTTGGCCGCACTGCTCTCGGGCAGGTCAATTTCTATGCCCGATGGGCGCAGGAGCACGGCCTTAACGGTGTCGTCTGCTCGCCTCTGGAGATCGAGACAGTCAAGAACAACTATGACCTCCTGACGGTGACGCCGGGTATCAGACCTTCGTGGTCAGTGCCCAACGACCAAAAGAGGGTCACTACACCGGCAGAGGCAGTGCGGCGTGGTGCCGACTGGCTTGTCATTGGCCGGCCGATCACCAGCCATGAATACGGACCCCCAGCTGATAACCTCAAGAGCGTCCTCGACGAAATCGCTTCGGTGGGCTAAGCTACCGGTGCGAAACAACTGACCGCCGGGTTTCATAAGTACTTAAGTGAGTATTCTTGAAACTCGGCGGTTTTCTCTTTTATAAGTAAAGTGACCGCCCCGAAGGGCGGCCTTGAAAGGTCATGAATGATGTTAGTCCGGCATACTCCATTCGCTGGTGATCCAACTTTCATCCTCTGGGTTCATAACCCAGAGTTGGAGCAAGTCGCGATACTTCTCGTCAATTTCACCCCTTTCGTAGGCGGCATTGATGAGTGACATACCGTCACAGAGCACCGTGACGTTGTAACCATCCGTGTTCTTCTGGAAAATTGGGAAGTTCCACGAAGAGATAGCCAACGTCCTCACGACAGTTGCTTCATGCGATTCAAGTACCCGAATTGCCTTGAGAGCACTCTCGAAGGTTGAGGACATATCCTCGACCAGAAGTACTTTGGAGTCCGGAAGGATCGAGATGTCGCCGTCTATGATACCTTTGAGGCCATGGGAGGTTTTTTCCTCCTTCTTGACGGTCACATGCGGCCGGCCGTTAAACAAAGCAATTGCCACACCATGTGCGATGGCACCAGTTGCAACCGATGCAACCCGATTGAAGTCCCCCTTGTATGCATATATACTTTCATTCATCAGGTCCAGAATTTCCTCCCACGACTCAGGGTGAGATTGAAGAACCCGGTTGTTGAGGTACGCTCCGGGAGACAAAATGCCGCTTTTGTAGCGAATCACTTGGCCGAAGTTGAAACCAACTGCTCCTGCAGCAAAAAGTGCCTCGATTGCCGTACCGGTATTGTTGAATTCCAGGGTCATGCGACGCCCCCCTTTTCCTCGCCGTGCATTATGCGTGGCGTTCTTTCTGTTCGCAATATAACAAAACCTTCTAAAATGTACAGACTGTGAGCATTGATGCTATAATCTTAGTAATGGTAAATATTTCTCACAACAGGGCAACAATGAAGAAGACAACAGCGTCATTTTGTTTTGGCGTCTGGCCATGCTCCGTTGTGTAGAATCTCTCCTCAATTGAACAAATCCAGTCGCCAAGACTGGATTTGTTCTTTATGGAGGAAAGCATGACTTTTGCTCATATCCCTTGCGTTCCTTTCGGGCGCCGGATCTATAACCGCACCTTGGTCGCGATAGTACACAAGCCCAGTGTGTTTTGTGGTGACCATCCCAGGGTTTTGACCTACAACTTCAACTCATACAAAGAGCTAGAGTGCTCAGAGTACTTAGGGGTCGCTGGCAAGTGGATTTCTCCACATATTTTTGTTCCACCACTAGCTCTCTTTCCTGACAGAAGTGACGCCGTAGGCGTACTCACACTGGAACTGTGCGGTGCACTCAAATAGTGCACCGCTATTTCTTTTTCTTAAATTTGTTATAACGTACATTATACTTATGAAGAAACCAAAAGTACTGGTAATTGTAGGTCCTACCGCGTCCGGCAAAACTTCACTCTCGATTGAGCTGGCGAAGGAGTTTGAAGGTGAAATAGTTTCAGCTGACTCTCGCCAAGTATACAAAGGTCTCGATATAGGCAGTGGCAAAGTCACCAAAGAAGAAATGGGTAACGTACCACACCACCTTTTGGATGTAGTAGAACCAAGTCAAGTCTATACGGCTTCCGACTTTACTCGTGATGGTCGCAAAACAATTGAAGAAATAACGAAGAATAACCGTCTCCCTATTGTGGCCGGAGGAACTTTCTTCTATGTAGATACGCTACTGGGACGTACTTCCACCCCACAGGTAGAGCCCGATAAAGAGCTTCGAGCAAAACTCGAAACTCTTCCGGTGGAAGACTTGGTAAAAAGACTCGTCGAGTTAGACTCTCGCCGCGCAGCAACTATCGACCAACAAAACCCTCGTCGACTCATAAGAGCTATCGAGATTGCCACCAAGCTTGGCAGTGTACCCAAAGCGGAACAGGAGGATATATATGATGTTTTTGTTATTGGGATAGATACAGACCAAGAAAAACTGTATGAAAACATTCATACCAGACTCATTGAACGACTGGAGGAAGGAATGGTAGCAGAAGTAGAAAATTTGCTCATACCTCCTCATGAGATATCTCATGAGCGATTAGAAGACTTGGGGCTAGAATACCGTTACGTTTCTCGCTACCTAAGAGGGAAGCTATCCTACGAAGAAATGGTGGCCGAGCTTGAAACAAAAATTCGCCAGTTCGCCAAGCGCCAAATGACCTGGCTTAAGCATGATCAAAGTATTCATTGGTACAAAAAAGATGATCTTGAAGCAATAACACAAGCAGTCCAAACTTGGCTAGATAAGTAGTTTGATTTTCTCCCTACTTTCCCCTACTATGTAGCCACTTAGAAGGGTCTATAGTTTAGTGGTAGAACAACGGTCTCCAAAACCGTCGGCCGAGGTTCGAGTCCTCGTGGACCCGCAAAATAAAGAGGAGGAAGCGAATACTTGAAGCTTCGGACGATTATATTTTGGGTGGTCTAATGGGACTCGAAGCTGTTGCCTACGATTTTGAAGCATGAAAAATCGTGACAACGGGTACTGAACATGTAATGTTCGAGTCCTCGTGGACCCGCAAAAAGAGACTTCGAGTAATATTGAGGATCCACAACAAACAAACTACTTTGCTTATTGTAAGGACGAGAACGCGGAGACATGTTTTTCCTAAACAAACCTTAAACCGACTTTGTGTAGGTAATGACCAATGTACACAAAAAAGTACTATTTTTTGTGTACATATGATACAATGTGCACAAGCTAAATATTCTCTTCGTGTATGTACTCAAAAGAAACACCCTATAACAACCTTCCGCCATTACCGCCTGAAATAAACTATGATGACGTTGATATTTTGAAGGCGGTCAACGCTACCAATATCGCTCTATCGGAACTGAAGGGAGCGACTGCCTTTATGCCTGACCAGCGACTTTTGCTTGCACCGCTAACACTTCGAGAGGCAGTAGCAAGTAACGAGATTGAGAACATTCATACTACTGTATCTGATGTACTCAAAGCCGAGGTGCTTTCTGAAACCGAAATCAGATTGCCTGAGAAGGAAACGCTCTATTATCGTGAGGCACTTTTGACTGGGCTTCACGCCATTGAAAAAAATGGACAACTTACTTACGAAGACATTATCCGTATTCAAGGGATTGTAGAGCCAGAAAAGAAGGGTATTCGCAAAAAGGTAGAAGGTAAAGTGGTGCGAGTAAAAAACCGTACTACGGGAACGGTGATTTATACTCCACCAGATGAAGTTACAGTGATTGAAGAGTTACTCAAAAACCTAGAAAAATACTATAATGATACTGACAACGAAATCGACACTACCGTGAAAGCCGCTATTTTGCACTACCAGTTTGAAGCTATCCATCCATTTGAAGACGGCAATGGCAGAACGGGACGAATACTGATGGTGTTGTATTTCATACTTAGAAAGCGACTCGACATACCGCTACTTTTTATCAGTGGTTACCTGCTCGCTCATCGAGGTGAGTACTATCGGCTACTCTCTGAAGTAACTGAACAAAATAACTGGAAAGAGTTTGTCTTATTTATTCTCAAGGGAGTTGAAGAACAAGCGTTACTCACACGAGACACTATCGTATCGGTCAAAACACTGATTGATGAATACAAAGAAACTGCCGGTACTCACAACTTGCCAGCCGATGTTAACTTTGTGGACCATTTATTCTCTAATGCCTTCTATACTTACAACTCACTCGCTAAAGCCTTATCAATACACCGTAATACGGCAGTCAACTATCTAAAGAAACTGGAAGAAGCGGAGGTACTACAATCCATGACAGTAAAGAAAGAGCTTGTGTTCTACTATCCAAAGTTCTTGGATATTTTGAGTCAGTAATCATCATATTTCACAACCAGCTCTTGGAGTGTTTGAATACTCGATTTGATATATTCCCGCCCCTTATAAAGTTCTGAAAGCCATGTTTTTGCCCGTCACTAATTGCAACCGCAACCTGCAGCAGCGCCAATACTGACATGCACATGGTTACTTTCTATCTGTCCGTAACCACCACAACTTTTAGCAGCTGCTACTAATTCTCTCGGATTATTTAAACGTATATCAAGAGCATACGACTTATTTCCGCAACTTCTCCCACCATAGTGACAAGAGTTTGCAGTGTGCGCACATCCTATAGACTTACCACCGGCTTTACACTCCTCCCATGTTTTATTTCCCGTTGCAATGCGATTATCGGAAACGGAAGTGATTATATAAGTACCAGGTGGCACCTTGGTAAGCATGCAAGAAAAAAGCTGTGCCAGTGGCCCGGACAAATCATTCTGCTGCTTGGTATTTAGTGCACTGGAAAACGCATAGTTCGCTCCGCCGGAAACAGGCTCAGGTACGTAAGAACCAGCATCAATGAGCACGTCTCCACCATTCCCTCCAGAAGTAACCAAAAGTGAATCAAGATCTACACTGTCAAATGTAAGTTCATCATATTCCACTACCTTAGCCTCCTTCAGATAGCCACAATTTTCAACATTAAAACTCCCCCATATTTCCAACCCTTCTCCGGTAAGTCCTTTGAGAATCGTGTCGACGATAAGCCATGAAGCGAGCATAAGAAGAAAACCGATTACCACGTACGTAAGGCGAGCTTTGGCTTTCCTCATTGCTTCTTGGTTACCGCCGGAAGTGACCAGGTTGATTCCAGCTACGGCGAAGAGTACGGTGGCAACTACCGCCATGAATCCGAACAACCAGTTTATGACCTTGTTGGTCATATCGGCCAGATAGCAAAAATTGCATTCTATACCGCTACAAGTTACCAAACCTTGAGCGTCAGCTCCTAACGGTACCGTTATTATTGTGAATAGTAAAAAAAACGGAAGTAAGAATCCCATACTAATTCAAATCAATACTACCCTCGCAAAAACTAAGCTTCAAATCCAAACCAGCAAAGTAGCTATTCACATCTTCTGGCACTCCAACAAACAAAGGAAGTGAGCAGAGTTCATCTTCATCAAGTGCCAACTCTACTTTCAAATAATCTTCCAGTGCTTGTCTGGATTCACCTAAAGGCTCCTTTAAAAGTGCTGCGGCATAACTGCCGTCAAATTCATAATATACGACCGAAAATGTCTCGTCCTCCTCTAAGTTCGTTAGTGCGTATACTTGATCGGCCACTTTTGTTGCTTTGTTTGGCTTATAATCAAATGTATCGTCCGCACCTGTCGGCAAAGTAGTATCGGGAGAAGGACTTAAAGGCTCATCACCTGACAGTAAAAAGACTATGACTATCCCTGCTACTATTAATCCTCCAATAATTAGTATTTTCTTCATATTCTATCTAAGTCTACATGATTGTGCGGTTGACCAATCGCGCCACGAGCCACCTCGAGCATTCTTAATTCTAACAGCATTTATGGCTGAACACTGTGGATTAAGCAAAGCGTTCCTACATTGCTCGTATAAATTCTTATTAACAATTCGTGCAGAGTAATTCTTGCCACTATAAGCCGCCGGGCAGTTCAAATTGTTTACCACCGCGCCTTTACCGGCACAGCCAATCACATTATGTA
This sequence comes from Patescibacteria group bacterium UBA3527, assembly GCA_002377025.1. Taxonomy (GTDB): domain Bacteria; phylum Patescibacteriota; class Minisyncoccia; order Phycocordibacterales; family UBA918; genus OLB19. Next base: position 14,854 of record DFPA01000014.1, on the reverse strand, counting down.
CCGTCATGTTTATCTGAAATATTCCCACTGAGAAAGGGTAACCATTACGATCTGTATCAGTCCTACTTAATGGACTAGCTCCACAAGCAGATTCCTTTGCCACGATACATGCAGCCTCATTGGCTTGACTACCAAAGTATGGAGAGAGAAAAGCAGTACTACACAAGCCTTGATTTCGAAGAAAACTGGTGTCAGAACTACCACCTCCGCCTCCCAAACTTAACCAACCTCCTCCGGATGTAAAGAAGTTCGATAAATCAACCTTGCCAAACGTTGGTTCAGTGTATGTTTCATCTTTGACTTCTGTAGCATACAAGCACTCTATCTTCTGCCACCCAAGCACAGGACTGGTATTCGGTAAAATGATACTGAGCAAAGTGTTGATAATAAGAAAAGCAGCCAATGCCAGTACATAACCTATCACCACATTGGTAATGATAGATTTGGCCTTTTTTAAGGCCTCTACACTACCTTGCGAGGTAACCAAACGAAAACCTCCGTATAAAATCATGATAGTGGCCGCTATCGTAGCAAACCACAGTATGAATTGAATTAAATTGTTTATCAGGTCAACGAATTCACAAGTACCGCATGTAGCCGGATCATCACAGGCTTCCGGAACTATCTGTTGCGCCAAAGATACGTTGGGCAACATCACCATTATCATCAAAAAAAAGGTCAAAATGAGTTGCTTCATGTCTTGGTTATTTTAACACGAGAAATTTGCACATTTACTACCTCAAAGCAATGTGATAGTTTATAATCCATCTGATGACCGAAACGTCGTAAAACTAAGTACAATTTCATATATGCGTCGGTGGTGGAGTGGTCTAACACACGTGACTGTGCGGCCGTCGCTGCGCGAACCTGGCGGCCTCTCTAGCTATAGAGTCGCCCTCCGGCGACACACCTACATGTCGCTGTCGCGACTGGGCTAGTAAATCACATGATTTTCAGTCCAACGGTCCTGACCGAAACGTCGTAAAACTAAGTACAATTTCATATATGCGTCGGTGGTGGAGTGGTCTAACACACGTGACTGTAAATCACGCGGCATTGCCTTCGGGGGTTCGAATCCCTCCCGGCGCACAAATAAAAATCTCTCAAGTTCTGCTTGGGCGATTTTTATTTGTGTAACGAGAAGCAAAGTGCCTGCGCACTTTGCGTGGGATTCGAACCGCCGGAGCGATGTGAGTTCACGAACGAGCGAGGCGTGTCCCGCGGCACTTCTTATTTTGTAAGGTGACGAAACAAAATAAGTTAGTGACCGTCAGGATCAATCCCTCCCGGCGCACCAGAATTTGACTCGTTGGTTTTTGACCGACGGACGCACGGGCGGGGCACTCACAGCGTTAACTGTTTCGTGTCCGTTGAGACAACACTTTAAAGAGAGCTTGTAAAAATCAAATCTGGTTGTTTCTTTTCCTTTTGCTCGCCTCAATTTTTGAATACAGAGAAGATTTATTTTGTTTTCTGCTATACTCCTTGTAATGAGTAGTGAAAAGAGCAGAAAAGCAGCGGGGTATGTATGGATTGTTGCAGGGCTGGCACTGATAGTACTGAGTTTGTTGGCAGCTTTTCACTGGCAACTACCTGGAGTGGATTTCTTACTTAATCTTATGTCTAAAGCTACCGGACCATATCTCTATCTGGCTGCTTTTGTGGCGATTATAATTGAAGGAATTTACTTTGTCGGTAACTTTTTTCCCGGCTCTACGATAGTGATATTGTTGGCAATACTTTCACAAGGTAGTGGCAGTTTGAGTTTTCTTGCTGTGGTACTGACTGTATTTATTGGCTGGAGTTTAGCCGGACTTATCAATATATACCTTGCAAAGCACTATCGAAATAAGATACTTACGAAAATTAATGAGGCTGAGGAGGAGTTTGAAATAAAAGACCGACCTTGGACCACTTGGTTCCCTGCTTTTAGAGCAAATTACGAAGTTACACAGATAATTGAAGGCGGAGACCCGAAGAAAGTGTTCTTTTCTTCTCTACGAGTGAAAGCGTGGGCGTGCGGGGGAGCCAGTTTGTACACCCTGGTATTTCCATATTTGGTAAACATAGATGAAATAAGTAACGAAGCTGGGTTTCTTTCTCTTATACCTATAGCCTTAATTATGTGTGTAGTTGGTTTCTGGAAACTTTGGCAACACCCAAAACTTGATTTTTCTTCCGATTAAGCAGATGCTATAAGAACCACCCAAACGATAAACTATAAGGAGGGAGAGATGGGTAAGTTGTTCTTTTTTGTTTTGGTTGTCTTTTGGAATTGGCTGAACAATTCGCCTGCGTGGGCAATTGAGCTTCCAATACATATCAAACGGTGTGTGGAAGAGACAGCCACCAGCATTCGATATGCTAAGTCTGCAGATGACCTGGAGAAAAAGTTATCCGGCCAGATTCAAGAGAATGCCGTAGGTCTTAGGACCTACAAATACGCATGGCGTAATATGGACGACGCTACCAAGAAGGCCGGTATTGCCATGTACATCAAAAAACTCTACAAATTCGGAGTAGGTGCCGGTGCAAATGGCAGTTCAATATTGTCCATCACGGCTACGCGCCTGGACCGAATCGCCAGGGTTGTGGTTTATCTTGAAGGCGGTAAGAAGGTGGCCGCCTACAACGTTGTAGTGGAGATCCGCTACACGGATAAGTCCGGGAAAAACAAAACGACCACCGCCCGAGTCCTTTCCACCAATGACTGCAAATTCGCAGATGTCGGTATAGTCGAAGGATCTTCGGAGGTCTGGGTTAGCGGCCTACTGACCTCGGACGACATCCCGAGGTGAAAAAGCGAGAGGCGGG
>DFPA01000014.1:2377-11730 GCA_002377025.1 Patescibacteria group bacterium UBA3527 | reverse complement strand
GGGGCGGGGAATGCTCCGCATCCCCCGCCTATCTCACTTACGCCGCTACCGGAGCGGCTTTTTTCTTGGTTATCGATGTGACTCTCTTTCTTTTTGTACCACTACTTTTCTTAATGTCAAAAGTAAGCTCGTCACTTCCTTTTTTCAACCCAACTTTCACAGTTCCGCCCTGAAGCATGCCTTCCCCTACCATCATATTGGCTACTGGAGTAAGTATTTGACTCTGTATCACACGCTTCAAAGGTCTTGCGCCCATTTTAGGGTCATAACCAACTCCCGCCAAGTATTCCAGAACATCTTTGCTTACAGTTAGCTGAATTTGCTTATTTCCAAGTCTCTTCACCACCTCGTCTACCTGCATAGAGACAATATCAGAAATGACTTTTGGTGAAAGAATATCGAATATAATTATTTCATCCAGTCGATTCAAGAATTCCGGTCGGAAAAACTCTCGTAAACTTCCCTGTACCTTGTCCTTCGCTTGTTCATACTGAACCTTCTCTCCCTTATCTTTAGCAAAGCCAAAATTGGACATTCGGTCGATGTGTTCGGCGCCGATATTGGACGTCATTATAATAATAGTGTTCCGAAAATTAACTTTCCTACCCTTAGCGTCTGTTAGATGTCCGGAATCCAGTACTTGCAAGAGAATATTAAAGACTTCAGGATGAGCCTTCTCTACCTCATCAAGTAATATAACTGAATATGGTCGATGTCGTATTTTCTCGGTGAAACTACCCCCTTCTTCATGTCCAACATACCCGGGAGGAGAGCCAACCAGCTTTGAAACCGAATGTTTCTCCATGAACTCAGACATATCTACCCGTATCAAAGCATCTGGATCGTCAAACATAAAAGTCGCCAATGCTTTTGATAGCTCTGTCTTACCTACTCCTGTCGGACCTAGAAACAGAAACGATCCTATCGGCCTATTCGGGTCAGCAATACCGGCACGAGAGCGCTTCACAGCGTCGGCCACAAGCTTTACTGCCGCGTCTTGTCCTACCACTTGCTCATGCAAAGCTTCTTCCATACGAGCGAGCTTACTCGCTTCTTCTTCGAGCATTCTAGAAGCCGGAATACCCGTCCATCGTGATACCACTCCGGCAATATCTTCTTCTGTGACTTCTTCTTTGAGCAGGCGACGGCTTCGTTGCAAGGTCTTCAAGCGTTTCATTTTTGTAGCAAGCTCCTTCTCTACCGTAGGGATAGTATCGTAGCGAATCTCTGCAGCACGGGTAAGATCTGCCATTGCTTCTGCAGACTCGGCTTCTAGGCGGAGCTCTTCATTTTCCTTCTTCAGAGTACGAATTTCGTCCAGTGTCTCTTTTTCATTGGTCCATTTAGTACTGAGGGCTTTGGTTTTTTCCTTAAGCTCTGCAATTTCTGATTCTATCTCCTTTAACCTGTCCTTGATTTTCTTCTTATTGGTAGCTGTCTCTTTGTCCTTATTCAGGGCTTCGCGCTCTATTTCCAGACGTCTTATTTGTCTGTCAGCGATAATTAGCTCTTCCGGTTTATTCTCCAGGGAAATACGAAGCGCAGATGCTGCCTCGTCTATTAAGTCTACAGCTTTATCAGGCAGAAAACGATCGGTTATATAGCGACTGGAGAGCTCCACTGCGCTCACGATAGCATCGTCAGTGATTCTTACACCATGAAATAGTTCGTAACGCTCTGCTATACCACGCAGAATCGCCACCGTGTCTTCTACACTTGGCTCATTTACAAACACCGGCTGGAAACGTCGTGTTAAAGCTGGATCTTTTTCTATGTGTTTTTGATACTCTTTCAGGGTTGTAGCGCCAATAACTCGCACTTCTCCTCGTGCCAAGGCGGGCTTTAGCATATTGGAGGCATCTAGAGAGCCGTCAGCTTGCCCGGCTCCTACAATAGTATGAAGCTCATCAATAAACAAAATCACATTGCCTTCTGATTGCTCAACTTCTTTCATGACTGTTTTCAAACGGTCCTCAAACTCGCCACGGAACTTTGTTCCAGCTACAAGCAAGCCCAAGTCAAGAGAAAGAATCTCCTTCTCCTTCACTGATTCAGGTACATTGCCTTGAGCTATTTGCTGCGCTAACCCTTCCGCTATAGCTGTTTTCCCTACTCCGGCTTCGCCGATAAGGACCGGGTTATTCTTCGTGCGACGAGAGAGAATTTGAATTACTCTTTGTACTTCTGTATCACGACCAATTACCGGATCAAGTTTGTTATCTTGTGCAAGCTTCGTAAGGTTGCGGGTAAATTTGGTGAGAGCACGGTATTTTTTTGGCTGTTGTACATCCGTAATATCGTTTTCTCTTATTTCACGAAGAGTTTCATTGACTTGCTTTTTGTTGATTCCAGAGCGCTGCAAGACATCAATTGCCGGGCCAGGGTACTCTAAGGCTGCCAAGAAAAGATGTTCTACACCCACATAAGAATCTCCGAGTTGTTCGGCTATTTGTCCGGAAAATTCTAAAGCCTTGGCAAGCTCCGGAGTCAGATACAATTGATACGATTGGGACACCGCCGAGCTCATATCCGGACCTTCAAGCGCTTCAATGAGTAAATCGGTAAAGACTATAATATCTATATCGAGCTTATCCAAAGTAGCAATTACCAGACTGTCATCTTGCATTGCTAGAGAGGTCAGCAAGTGTACTGGACTAACATGGTTTTGACCACGTTCAATGGCGAGTTCATGAGCTTTGCGGATTGCTTCTTTAGCTCTTGAGGTAAAGTTGTGAAAATTTGGCATAAAATAAAGTTAAATCACACTTTTGACGCACGGAAATACAGAAAAGTCTGAATGCGGACTTGTGATAATTCTATATTGCAATTATTTAGGTTTTTAGTCAAACACGTACCTTAAGATAGCCTTGTATTAGAGTAGGGTTTCATCTTGTCTATATGTTTGCGGAGCAATTTTGCTACGTGTCTTATATGCCTGGCTGTGAGAGTGGGATCTAGAGTGAATCGTAGAGTGCTTTTGGCGCGGGCGGCGTCACCTGAAATCGCCAGCACAACCGTACTTTCCCCACCGCCCGCGCCACTACAGGCCGATTTGGTACTGGCTGCCACCCCACCTTCATCCAATTCAACAACTGTGAACTCAGTGTCATACCCGAGGAGTGATATATGTACGTTATTTGGCACTCGATCATCAGCGGTAATAGCCGGACCGTTGAAAACAGCCTCCGGAATTTCTCTTTCTATTTCCTCCCACAATACTTTACTCACTCTACGCACCTTTTCGCTTCTCTCTCTATAGCTTTCTTGTGCCAGCACTATAGCTTCGACCGCACCGACAATACCGATCAAATTCTCTGTACCCGCTCGCAAACCAGATTCCTGCCCGCCACCTTGAATAATTGCAAGTAGCTCTACATCGCTCTTTTTCACCAGTATTCCCACTCCTTTTGGTCCATTACATTTTCCGGCATCAAGAGTCATCACATCTACTCCAAGCGAAGGTACTTGACAAGGTAACCATAAAGGCGCCTGACAAGCATCAAGAAGAATCTTTACGGTTTGAGTATTTTTTTGATTGTAATGACGTATTGTTTTACTTATTTTCTTTATGTTTTGTACTACCCCTATTTCACTGTTAGCGTAATGGATAGCTAAAAGTACGGCTTTTTCATCTAGAGCTTTTTCTAGGCTAGGAATCATCACTTTTCCTTCTTTGTCGATATCTAATTGTCTTACTTCCAAACCCTCTTCTACCAACCCTTTTAGAACTTCTGTAATAGACGGATGTTCAAGAGGAGTAGTTATAACTGCTAAATCAGACATCTTCTTTCCTTTGGCCAATTGTGCTCGCAAATATCCTTCGATAGCCAGATTGTTACCTTCAGTGCCGGAAGCGGTAAAAAATACTTCTTGGGGTTGTACCACCAACAGTCGGGCCAACCTCAACCGAGTTGCCTCAAGCAATTCTCGAGCGATACGTCCCTCTTTATGAATAGAACTTGGATTGGCGTAGTTTATTTTTTGGAGTAATACCATCAAACGAGCCACTCTCTTGTGCAAAGGTGTAGCGGCTGCGTAATCCATATATAGTCTTTTTTGTTTCCATAACTTCATTAGAAGCATCATGCCACACGTTTTCTTTGTAGCCAAGTTATGCTAGATTAAGTCATCTATATGGCAAAGAAAACTAAAACAAAAGAGCCAAATATTGTGAAGCGATCTCCTATTGTGGTGGTAATGGGGCATATTGACCATGGTAAATCCACTTTGCTCGACACAATCCGAACTGCTAATACTGTTGAAAAAGAAGCAGGAGGTATTACCCAACATCTCTCAGCATACAAAACTACCCATACCACCAGCGATGGAGCAACAGAGACTATAACTTTCCTGGACACTCCCGGTCATGAAGCTTTTCAAAAAATGCGATTGCGTGGTGCCGATGTTGCCGACGTAGCTATTCTTATAGTTTCTGCAGAAGACGGAGTAAAACCACAAACACTCGAAGCGCTGGAAAGTATCAAGCAAGCAGAAATTCCATTTGTGGTAGCTATAAATAAAATAGACAAACCGGGTGCCGATATTCCTCGCACACAGTCTAGTCTTATTGAGAATGAAATCTACATAGAAGGCATGGGTGGTGACATTCCTTGGGTAGCTATTTCAGCCAAAGCTGGTACCGGTATACCGGAACTTCTAGATCTTATTATTCTTACCGCCGACCTGGCGGACCTAAAGGCAGATGAAAACTGTCCTGCCCGGGGTCAGGTAATTGAGGCCAAACTAGACCCAAAACGCGGTAACACTGCCACTTTGATAATAAAAGAAGGGACACTCCATAACGGCGAATGTGTAGTATCGGGCAAGGGTTACTCACCGGTGCGAATAATGGAAGACTACACAGGTACCAGTATAAGAGAGGCCGGTCTGTCTGATCCGGTTATGATTGTGGGCTGGAACGACATTCCTGTAGTCGGTGACGAATTTTTCTCAGTGACAAACAAAAAGGAAGCCGAGCGTGAAATTGCCAAAAGTAACGAAGATATAAAGAAAGAAGAACTCATAAATACCGATCTGCCAACCATACCGATAGCTATCAAGGCCGATGTAGCCGGCACTATTGAAGCTATTTTGCACGAACTCAACAAATTCGAATCCGACCGTATAGCCGTAAAGGTTATAAACACGGCCGTTGGAGACATTACCGCCGCTGACGTACAAGATGTAAGCGCTACCAAGGACGCCATAATTGTCGGATTCAACGTAAAAGTTGAGCGGCCGGCAACCGACTTAGCGGAGAGACTTGGAGTAGAGATAGACACTTTCGACATTATTTACGAACTTTCAGAGTGGCTAGAGACCGCTCTCAAAAACAGAACTCCAAAAAAAGAAGAGGAACAAGTAACCGGCACAGCCAAAATTCTCAAGCATTTCAGCACCCAAAAGCACACTCATGTACTTGGCGCTAGAGTCGAAGAGGGTCGCTTAAAAGCCGGACAATCTGTACGCATTGTGCGCCGTGAAATAAAGGCCGGTACTGGTGTGGTTAAAAATATTCAACAATATAAATCAGATGTGCAAGAAGTGTCCGAGGGAGAATTTGGAATGCAACTTGTAAGTAAAGACAACATTGCTCCTGGAGACTATATCGAAGCTTACGATCTGGTAATCACCTAAGTTATGTACGACAGACACGATAAAGTTTCATCGCTTATCAAAGAAGAAGCAGCCAAGTTTATCGCCCATGAAGCCAACACCGACCCTATGATCACGGTTACTCAGGTAACTGTTTCTTCTGACTATCGTAATGTGACAATTATGATAACCACCATTCCGGACGGGCGAGAAGAGGACGCTCTCGTATGGCTGAAACGGCATGGGAGAGAGCTACGTAAAAGCATACTGAAACATACAAATTTGAAAATTATTCCGAACCTGGACTTTGCAATTGATGTAGGAGAAAAGCACAGGCAACACATAGACAGACTTATTCAAGAGGAGAAAAACAAAAAACTTGAGGGTTAACCCTCAAGTTTTTTGTTTTGTGCCCGGGGCGGGAATCGAACCCGCACGATCTAGGATCACGAAATTTTAAGTCTCGCGTGTCTACCAGTTCCACCACCCGGGCGTAACCTACCAGCACCAGCTGATATGTGAGGCCAGGACGGGAATCGAACCCGTGCATGGAGGTTTTGCAGACCTCAGCGTTACCACTTCGCCACCTGGCCGGTGTTGAGTGACACTACTTTAACAAATGTACTAGCAGTTATCTAGTCGCCTATTGCTGGAATTGTATGCAATATCTGATATACTCACTTCACCAATGTTTGCGTGAGTGGCGGAATTGGTAGACGCGCTTGGCTTAGGACCAAGTGGGGTTAACCCGTGGAGGTTCGAGTCCTCTCTCACGCACAAAGAAAGCCCGCGATGCGGGTTTTCGACTGTATGGGAGAAGTCCAGCTTTCGCCAGAAAGCGTGGGACGGACTCGAAAATGAAGGCTGCAAAATCAACTGGAATACCGCACAGACTTCTATCTTTATGACTTCCTGCGCTTTGTAAACAAATATTCTTTGAGTATATTTCCGGCCACACCCACCAACACACCAAACACTATCAAACCGACTAATCTGGCAACTAAATGAACGAGTTGGCCACCGGTAGTCTCAGGATAACTTACCGGTAATCCCATCAAGAAAACCTTAAAACTCCAAAGCATACCCGCAGGAATGCTGGCAAAACTTTCGCTATCTCCTTCTATCAAATAGATCAGAGTTCCTACAAATAGTGTAGAAACGATTGTAACCGTACAAAAAAGCGCAATATTGACGCTGAAAAATGATAAATCTCCATCAACGTCATCGCCGTGGAAATTTTTCAGCTTCGCAAGTCTAATCATTCGCAGAAGTCTGATCAGCCTAATGGCGCGCGCTGACTTTAGGAAAGTAAGATTGCCTAGCCCCAATATTGAAGGCAGTATTGACATCAAATCAATTAAACCCAGTACACTAAAAATGTATGACGCCTTCTTCTTGGCATACAAAATTCTAAGAAAATACTCTAAACTAAAGATTATTACTGTAACAATTTCAATACTACTAAACCAAAAGGAATACTGTTGTAGTCTTGGCATAGTTTCCAGAACAATGCCAACAATCGAGAGAACCGTTACCAACGCCAATATATCGCTTACAGCAAAGTACCACGGGTGCTTCGTGTCAGTTAGTGGGTTTGATATTTTTCTGACCATTTGACTTAATTCTACACCTTATGTGAAGATTCAGAATATTTTTTGCACAAACTATACCCTTCCTTCCACGGACCTGTCATCACACTCACCAACCAACGGACTCGTCCGCGAATAGCGGCCACTCGTATGTTTTCTCGCTAGGAAAGATTGAAAACATATACTCCGTGGCTTCGAGTCCTAGTGGGCGGACAAAGGTACAAGAAAGCCGTCTCCTTCAGGAGACGGCTTTCTTGTAGTACACAAACTGCTTTGTGTACGTGCCTTTGTCCGCCCACTAGGACTCGAACCTAGGACCCTCGGCTTAAAAGGCCGCTGCTCTACCAGCTGAGCTATGGGCGGATGTATGGGCAAAAGTCTAACGTATGTGCGCAGCAAAAACAAGTTATACGGCGGATGTGTTAGTATTTTCTTATGTGTGGCGACGTATTATTTGAAGATTCAAATTACACAAGACCAAAGCCGTCAATCACAAAGAAAAAGAACAGTTTTGTAGTGCGTCTTTTTATCGCTCTAGGTTTGGCCAAAACGAAAGAGCAGGCAAATACCTGGATGCTTATTGTGTCAGCCCTTTGTATTGTTTACATTTCTTGGTCATGGTTTATTGGTAACGAACCGCCACCAGAACCCCCATTTAATGGAGGAAGTAACCCCGAGTACCGAGTATGATATACCAAAAAAAGAACAACGGATTTACCTTGATTGAACTTTTGGTAGTTATTACCATTGTCGCCATGTTGTCGACAGTTATTTTCCAAGGTCTAGATGATGCTCGAAAGAAAGCGAGAGACGCACAGCGTCTGGCGGACTTTGCTTCTGTACGCAATGCTTTGAATCTTTACTACTCTGAGTTTGGTGATTATCCACAAGTAGCAGCTGGTTGTTGTAGTAGTGAGGATCATAATCAACACTTTGAAGATGTAGTACAGGAGCTAGTAGATGAGGGTTTTATACCTTCCATACCAAGAGACCCTCGCCATGAGGCCGGCAGTTATTATATGTTCTATGACTACGGCGACGGACCGGCTGGTGCGTTAATGGTTACCTATTTGGAAGGAGTCGAACCTTCTACTGATGGACCGAACAGCTCTTGTCGACCTTTCACCAACAATTGGTGTAGTAGTACGATAGCCAGCACGGCCTATTGTCTTTGTAACACCCGTTAGTTTAAGAGGTTTGACGCTTGCTTTTTAAACGACTCTTTTTAAACTGCTTGGGTTTATACTTACAAATAAAGCGAGCATAGGCTTTCTTTGTTTTATTTGGCAATTTGTCCATCAGTATACACTTCCAGGAGCAATAACCCTTCTTTTTACGTACACATTCCTCACAGCCTAGAAAAAGTACGTGGCATGCCTGAAACGCGCAGTGATAATGTTGGTCACTTTTATTTTTGTTACACAGATGGCAATATGAGATGACCTCATCACCTATTCTCTCTCCCAATCTCTCATCAAAGACAAAATTCTTGCCTTTGAATTTATTTGGAAGACCTTCTCTTTCGACTTGATGTTTATAATCAATCACACCTCCTTTCAAGTGCTTCACATTCTTAAAGCCCTGATACTTCATCCAAGCACTGGCCTTTTCACAACGTATACCGCCCGTACAATAGAGGGCAATCTTTTTATCCTTGGCATGGTCAACAAGACTAGGTATCATTTGTAGCTCATCGCGAAAAGTATCAACGTCCGGCTTGATAGCTCGATCAAAGTGACCGATTTCACTCTCGTAGCTGTTGCGCATGTCAATGATAACTGCGTCCTCATCATCAATGTATTCGTTCATTTCTCTAGCGGTCAGATACTCACCTGTATTGGTAACATCAAAAGTGTCGTCATCCAAACCATCTGCCACTATCTTCTTTCGTACCTTGATGGTGAGTTTGTAAAAAGAAGAGGTCTTACCTTCTTCAACAGCAATCTTGTACGGTACACCAGCGAGCTCAGGCAAGGTACGGTTGAAAGCATCAAACTGTCCCCATAAGTGAGTGGGAACATTCATTTGTGCATTTATACCCTCGTGAGCGATATAAATACGCCCTAAACAGCCCAAATCACCCCACTTAGCTAGCAACTTCTGCTTAAAAGCTTCCGGATCAGCAATATTTACATAGCGGTAAAAAGACACGGTAGTACGAGGTGTTTT
>DFPA01000014.1:0-1988 GCA_002377025.1 Patescibacteria group bacterium UBA3527 | reverse complement strand
TGGCAGATTTCATGGCCATAAATATACCGATTTGTTGGTAATTACACAAGTAAATATCCATTTAAATGGTACTTTAAATGGATATTCAAACCCTAAGAGAACATTGGAATATATACCTTCCCACAAAGTTTCCGTAGTTTAACCGATTAAACTACGGAAACTTTGTCTTCTTTCCGAGGGTAACCCTAGGGAGATGAGTTGTTGAGGTTTGAGAATGGCAGGCCGTAAAATTGACTTTTACGTGTTTTTGTGCTATTATTTTAGAGGAGTAGCTATGGCTGCCTTCTCCTCTTTTGTCTTCCAAAGACACTAGTGGAGAAGGCAGCGTAGGCTGCATATCGCAACTATCCCTTGGTGACGTAGTCGCCTCGGAAAAATCGAAAGGTCTTCGAATGACATACGTGATCAACTCCGGGCTCGACCCGCAAGGGCGGATCAACCGCTTCAACGAGTTTCCTTGGTGGGCACAACAACTCATCATCCGACCGTGGATCAGAAACCGGCTTCTGCCTGGTATCCTTCCTGCCATTGCAGGGATCTCCGGTCTGATGCTAACAGTGACGCCTTGGGCTCTTGTCCCTGCCGGACTTGCTGCTGTCGGCAGCGTTCTCTACTTCTCGAAGTATCTCGAGACGATTCGCGAAAGCGACTCGGGCGAACCTCAGTTCGGTCAACTCGAGATTTTCGGACTTCGCACTCCGGTCACTTTCGACGAGGGTTTCGTCATGAACATGCCTGGAGGGACAGTCGTTCGACGCTCGAAAGAACGCTTCAACGAGGACATCGAAATCAAACGTACACGTTGCAGACTCAACCCTCACGGCAAGACAAGTCCGGACGACAGCCTCTACAAGGCTGTCGCTAAGGCTTTGAAAGCGCCAGCTCCTCAAGATATCAAGAGCGGTGGTGAGATCAATCTCTCGATCGGCTTAACATTGGAACGGATATGGCGTGACGGCTGGGAAGTATTGGACTACGACGAAAGCGGTGAAACCAAAGGTGTTCTCGATATCATCAAGGACGACATCGAGGAAGATTTGCGTGAAGTAGGTCGACACCTGACGTGGCTTCAAGCCACTTTTTCGACCGACCTTATGTCAGCCTTCCTTATCAGCCGACTGACAGGAGTGATCGAATACAAAAGTCGTAACCTCTTTGAGGATCCTGATCAGGACTTCATCAAGGCATTTCTTGCTGACGTGCAGAAGAACGGTTTGTCATACGTTCACGGCCTTGGCATCAAGATCTTTAGGATCAGAGTCAAGAGCGTGGATGTGATTGGCAAGCTTGCCGAAGAAGCAGAAAAAGCTGCTGTGGAAGAGATGCGTCGCCAAGGTCTTCTGGCCAACGTCGATGCACTCGGCGAAGCGGCAGAAAAGCTCAATAAGAAGCTCAGTGATGGATCTATGACCATGAAGGACATCATCAACACTATCCAAGTAGATGAGGCTGGCTCGCGCGTCGAGAAGAAAATTGTCGAATTCGCAGCAGGTGATATCGACAAGCTCGCCGCCGCCGTTAAGGCTATCTTGGACAACTGGCAGAAAGGATAAACCATGCCCCAACAAAATACCGTCAACCATGGCAGCACCATAGCTGTCACAGCCAAATCGGTTCCTTGGTGGTTCTGGGTTTCGGTTTTCATAATCCTTCTGCCGATCCCGTTGACAGTGATTTACTTCACCCTTGTCGCCGACGAGACTACTCCCGCAGCCAGCAACTCCCTGATCGCCTGGGTCTTGAGGATAGGAGTATTGACCACACTTTCCGGACTACTCTTCTGGGCGACCAAAGGAAACGGAAAGGAACTGGTCTGGACGGGACTAGCGATGATCATTGTATCCTTGCTGTTCAATCCTGTCGTGAGCACTCTTGCAAGCCTCGGATCGACAGAACTAACTTCACAGCCTCTGCCAAAGTGGGAGTACCACAAGGTGAAGGCTGGGGTGGTGACCACCATACCGGTTGCTGGGGTGGCATACTGTTTC
>DFPA01000007.1 GCA_002377025.1 Patescibacteria group bacterium UBA3527 | reverse complement strand
GCAATTCCATCTGCGATACCCCCAATCGCCTCTCCTATACCCCCAAAGAATCCACCAAAAAAAGCATCAGCCGGCTTAGCCACTGTAAAAGTAAGAAGCAGTGCAAAAACTACCCCTATCGCCACTATTTTTTTGTTCTTTAAATAACTCATATTGTTAAAAATTAACTGTTGCTTCTAATAGGCTCCAATCCTCCAAGTATAAACTATTGGGAGCAAATCCATCAGGTTCCAACGTTTCTATTATATTATGACTCTTTGCATCACGAAACTCTATAATCGTACGAGAACCTGCTTGAAAAACTTTATCTCTCTTGGTAATGGCGTAAAAACTCTCTTGCGGTGACAATACCGCCGACATGTAATAACGTCCGTCACTTGGTGTTGCTTCTTTATAAACCACGTCGGTTGTATCTCTCGCTATTTTTAGCACCTCGTACCCGCCACTTGGTAGAGTGAGCCACAATCGACCGTCTTTGGAAGCTGTTAATTCACTATTGGCATTTAGTTCCTCCGGTGCTTCATATACAATTTGCTCGGCTCGTTTTTTTATATCGTAGCGATAGATACCATCTTTCCTGAGATAGAAAATGTCATCTGAATTGGGGTCCCAAACCGGATAAAATGCTTTCTTAATTTGTAGCTCTCGTCCGACTGCCGGACTATGAATAATGACTTCCCAAGTACTGATATCTCCCGACTCATCTCGCTGAGAATAAAATTCCGGCTGCCGGGCAAAAGCAATGAAAAATAAATTGGAGTTGAATGTTAGAGCGGTCTCATGCCAACCGGCGGTGACATTGAGGTAACGAAACTCACCGGTTTCCATATCCATCAATGCCGGTACTATTTCATTTTCCCCTTCTTGATTTGTATTCGGACCGAAGGTATTGAAAAGTGCTCCTTTTATACCGTTTAAAGTGAAAATTGAAAAATCATAGTAGCTACCGGAGTTGGTTACAGCACTAATACGGCCAGTGGCAAAATCATAGGCAAATACATTGGTGTCACTGTATTTGTCTTGTATATCTATGGCACTAAAATATAGATAACCCTCCAGTTTCTCTCCTTCAACCATCCCCTCTTTCACAGATTGACTCTCATACAACACTGGATTGTTATATCCATACCACACAGCCCCAATGAGTGAAACGAAAAAGACCCCCAGTATAACCGCCAACGTCGATTTGAGACGCCACCAATAAGCCAGAGCAGTGGCTTTGTTAAACTCCCAGTCGGTATTTATCTGCATAGAAGTATTATAGCGCATGGAAAACAGCTATCTGCCCAGAGCAGGAGTTTTCCCCATAACATTGACTAAAGGCTCTAAATGTGCTTTAAATATGTTAAATCAGTCGCCAACCTGGATAGACTGAAGGACTTCAACAATTTGGGAGAATCAAATGTCTCGTATTATCCTCGCCGTCTTGCTGACGGCAACCACTACTCTTCCCGCTGCGGCGGAGGGGGTGAAAGTGGAACCCCTATTCCGTGGGAATCCCCATGGAGTGGTATTCGCCTTCAAGCCTGCAGGGCAAACCGTAGGTTACTTCGGTAATGTCTACGGTCTCTGGGCTGGAAACACCAACAAGTTCAATATTTCTCTTCATTCGGTGACCGTGTCAAACAGCACCGTACAAGTGAAGAAGATCGGTTGGTGCAGACTGAGCCCTCCTGAGGGTGTTCGCGTCGCCTTCACCAGCAGGTCCAACCGACCCCCGGCGAAACCTGGCGAAATGTTTCAGGTCAACCCTGGGCATGGCTCCGTGATGTTGACCTGCAGAAAGTGGGGCGACATCCGAGTCATGATCGACTTCGCCGTACTGAATGCTCAGCGCGGCGTGGTGGAGAACGCGTTCGGCCGTTTTGAAGCCGGCCTGGATGCAGAGTTGAATTTCTAGGGAAAAGGGAAAGGAGACAGACATGGATCCTACTACAATAATTTTGATTTTCGCCGGCCTGTGGGCCAACGAAGATCACTGCCCCGCCGAAGTGCGACGGGGCTTCCAGGAGCTCGATGGTGTTGTCCGCTGGACGTGCCAACGTCCAGCGGACAAAAACATCCGCTGGGTACAAGTCGGGGTGCAGCAGCTCCCCGACGGGCGAGTCGTTCCGGTTATGCAACCGGTCAATCTACCAACTGCCAAGTGAGGAGGGGGGGCGAGACTGCCCTCCCCCACTCCTACTCTCTCCCTGTTCGTACGTCAAGCACCGCAAGGTGCTTTTTTGCGTCTTGAAGCTAGTTTCAGAAAGGCCAAGAAAAAACAACGTTATTAATAACGTTGTTTTTTCTTGGCCTTTCTTTCCTCTACTTAGCCTTCTTGATAGCGGCTACCAGTCGAGACTTTTTACGTGCGGCAGTATTCTTTTTGATTACTCCTCGCTTAGCGGCTTTGTCGATAGCTTTGTAGACAGTTGGCAACATCCCCTCCGCTTCTTTAACCTGACCGGCACCGATAAGCTTACGTAAATTCTTAACCGTTTCGTTCATAGTACGTGTGCGGCGCAAATTATACACTCGCTTGCGTAGTGACGAACGATGGGCTTTTTTGGCTCCTTTAGTAATTGGCATAATGTTTTGTGGCACGACTATACAGTAGTATTTCGCGGATTGCAAGTCCAAATCTGACTAAATATCGACCTGAAAAACTTTCCATCCGTCACCTTCTCCAACCACCTCACCTGATAGTATTTCACCGTTCGGTAGATAGACTTGCGATCGTGCCTCATTGCCGGCGCGAACTATCGCTACTTGGCCTTTAATCGCTTGGATCGTAACCATGGCGTCGGTCTGATTCCATAATGTCTTTGGGTTATGAAACCAAGCGTGCGAGACCGGATGTACCACAAACCCACCCCGGGATTTCTTTAATGAGTTGGGATTTGCTTCACTGAAACAAAAAAGTATTGGTGGGTCACTTTCTTTGTCATACACCCCTTTTCGATACTCGATTTCTGACAAATTCTCTCTAAGCACGGTGTTTTTACCGAGCAGGTTGACAAAACCGTAGTAGATAAAAGGCACATACTCTCCTTGCGGCACCAAATACTGCTTGTCTTGATATGAAACCTCTTGGTTTTTGGTGTTATAGATGTAAGAACGTAGTACTTTTTTCCCTCCTAGA
>DFPA01000029.1 GCA_002377025.1 Patescibacteria group bacterium UBA3527 | reverse complement strand
GTGGAATAACCCTCGATGGTCATGACAATCATACCCAGTCGTTTGCTTAGCATCATGGCTTCTTCGTCTCCCAGTAGTGAAAAGAGATTTTCAGCTACTACATCGCGCGGCTTTTCCGATAGAAGTTCAGCCATCTCATTTTGTAACTGTATATATAAACTTGTATCGATAACTTTGCTTGATGTATTGGCCATATAATATATAAGTATGCGCTTGGTAATAAAATAGAGTCCAAACCCCTGTTGACCGCTGTATTATATCACCCCCCATAACGACCGGATGTAAGCAATCTTGAAAACTGTGAGTAAGTGACGTATTGTAGAACGATTATGGAGCTGAGAGCTAAGAAATCACTGGGGCAAAACTTCCTTAATAATCAGCATGTACCTGAGTTGATGTGTAAAATCGGGAAGGTATCTAAAGGTGATACGGTGCTGGAAATAGGTCCCGGTACGGGAGTTTTGACTAAAGCACTTTTAAGTACCGGAGCCAAAGTAATATCACTAGAAACCGACGAGCGAGCGCTGGAGCTGCTGCGGGGTATATTCGAAAAGGAAATAAGAGAAGATAAACTACAACTTATAAAATGCGACGTGCGAGAGATTTCCATCAATAATCTCAACCTCCTTGACCACAAATTTAAAGTAATCGCCAACATTCCATACTATCTGTCAGGTTTTTTATTTAGGAGTATTCTGCAAAATGAGTCTCAACCTTCAGATCTAGTTTTTCTGGTACAAAAGGAAGTCGCGAAAAGAGCTGCTGCCAATCACATGAAAGGAGAAAAAATGTCTCTTTTGAGTATTTCTACCCAAATATACGGGGATGTTAAGTTAGAAAAAATCATAAAGCGGGGCAACTTTTCGCCGGCCCCCAAAGTAGACTCTGCAATTATTTCAATCCTCAATATCAACCGAGATAAACTGAATCAAGTTGACGAAGAAAGTTTTTTTACGCTTCTTCATACCGGTTTTGGACATAAGCGAAAGCAGCTTTTGAGCAACCTCAGTGCCACTTATGACAGAAATTTTTTGGAATCTGTCTTTACCACTTTGAACTTTGATCGAAAAGTACGTGCTGAAGACCTTGATGTTGATAATTGGGTAGAATTGGCTGGTAGTTTACTAAAATAGATATCCAAATTAACCACAATTTCTATCCCGAGTGGCTCACTTTGCAATCTCAGACTGATATACTTAAGACATGAAAGCAAATCCACGAGTTTGGGGAGCGTTGGCTATTGGAGTAGCCATGGTACTTTTTGCGTTGACTGTTTCGGACTTTGGAGAAGTAAAAACTGTCGCACGAAGTGTAGAAGGTGTCGTCTCAGCTACCGCACCGGAGCGTCAATATATAAAAACTACCGATGTTAACAACGACGGAGTACCCGATTGGCAAGAAATGCTAGACCGTACAGAACCTATCGAAGTTGAAGAGGTTGTCACTGATTTTGAGATGCCGGATACATTAACCGGTCAATTCGCACTCGACTTTTTTCAAACTTACGTACGCAATAAAGGCTACGGGGAATTCAGTCGTACACCGGACGAAATTATAAACACTGCCAGTAGCGAACTCCGTGCGCAAGCGGCAGACAAAATCTACACCGCCGAAGATATTCGACTCTTAGAAAGTGAGGGAGTGGAAGTGTGGCACGCCTACGGCAACTATGTGGCCGGGGTGATCCTACGTAACAACGTACCTGAAGGTACACAAAATGAGATCTCTATCTTGGAAAGCGCTGTTGCATACAGCGACGAATCTCGCCTCAGTGAGCTCGATGTCATATACAACTCTTACGACAACATCGTGACTGGACTTATTGGCATAGCCGTGCCGAGAGGTCTTGCCAAAGAACACCTTGATCTTGTGAACGCTCTAAACGCTGTCAAAAACGATATTGGTGCCATGAAGCTGGCTTTTTCCGACCCTCTTTTCACCCTACTGCGAGTAAAGAGATACCAAGACGACACAGAAGGTCTTTATAATGCAATCGTTAATTTACAAACCAAAATGCGCAAGGCGGGAGTAGTTTATGGCGCTAATGACCCGGCGGCACAATTAGTACTAAATTTGAATAATGAATAACGTATGAATGTCCTAAGACTTAATTTGAAAAATATACTGATACTCACACTCGTCGTGACCTTGTCGTTTGGAGTGCTGGTGCCGGCACGTAAGGCCAGCGCGGCAGTCACTCCAGGACTCGGTCCGGTAATCTCCAATACCGGACAAACTGCCATCAATACAAGCATAAGCGCCAAGATGGAAAGCGTTCAGACCGGGCTCGCGACTTCACTCAACCTCAAAGAATTGGCTCTTGATGGAATTGCCTACGGCCTTGCTCGGACCATAATCAAAAACATGGTGCGCAGTATCGTGACCTGGATCAACTCTGGTTTTCAAGGTAGTCCGGCTTTTGTCACCGACCTGGGTGGTTTCTTGCGCGACGTGGCCGACCAAGTTGCCGGAGAAGCAATCTACAGCTCTGACCTAAATTTCCTTTGTAGTCCATTTGAGCTTGATATCCGTACCGCACTGGCAACCCAATACAACGAGGAGAGAGACGGATATCAACCACAATGTACCCTGTCAAGTGTCACTAACAATCTGGAAGGCTTCTTGGCGGGAGACTTTTCACAAGGCGGTTGGCCAGCCTGGTTTGAGCTCACTCAGGGTAGAGCTAATGATCCAAACAACGCCTACTTTGAAGCCAAAGCTGCTGTCGATGCAAAGATCAGAAATGCCCAAGGTCAAGAAATCAAGCTACTGGAGTTTGGTGATGGATTCAAATCATTCAAGACTTGTAGCGACACGGACGCCGCCTCCGGAACACAAAAAAACTGTATCATCACTACCCCCGGTACGGTCATAGCCAATCAGCTGAACAAGGCCCTTGGCGCCGGACAGGACTCACTTATTACGGCTGACGAAGTCAACGAAGTAATAGGGGCACTACTTTCACAACTGGCTCAGCAGGCCTTATCCGGAACTAACGGCCTTCTTGGTCTAGGTGGCGGTGGTTCATACACTGACTATGGTTTTGGTGACTCTACAGACCAGTCATATCTGGATGCTTTGGTGGACGAAATAGAAAAGAGTCCATTTGGCGACATTACTTCCAGTGTGGTGCAAGGCGACATTGATCGTTACAAACGTTACCAAAAAGAACACGAAGACGGACTCACACTCATTGCAGATTTCACCACCTATTACAACGACGAAAAGAAGCGATTTGCAGAGAAAGGATGCTCTATACCAAGCTACCCAAGCACTTTTTCCTCTTGGGAAGCTGATGCCAACGCGGCTGTGTCGCAAAGTGAACTCACTATAGCGGTACTGGAAGCTATCAAGGCAAAGCTGGCCGATGATAATCTCTCTATAGAGGAAAAGGCCAAGATTGTGAGCGACTATACGGAAATGCAAAATGCCGGAATACTTATAAGTGAGGTGGACGTAGCGGAAGCAGAGCTGTACTACGAATTTGAGGTAATCACCCTTATTGCTGAAACTAGAAGACTTATGGAAGAAGAATGGGATAGTTGTTCTTCTTAGTAAAAATATGTACATGAAGGCACCAGCTCTACAAAAATTCGTCACCGGATTTTTGTTGTGCCTTATTATACTTGGCTCATTTGTTCCGGCATTCACACAAGCACAAGTAATTGTAGAAACCGGTAGGGGAACTGGCACTGTCAACGACGGCAGTGGCTCAACATTCATACAAACCACCGGCGGAGGGACTACTCTATATAATGAAACCGGTAGGGGAACTGGCACTGTCAACGACGGCAGTGGCTCAACATACACAAGCACTACAGGTGATAGTGCCTATACACCTCCCTCCACCGAACCCTCTGTAGATCTGTCAT
>DFPA01000026.1:2005-3064 GCA_002377025.1 Patescibacteria group bacterium UBA3527 | reverse complement strand
ACCACGAACGCGAATGCGTACGGAAGGAGGGCGAGGACAAAACAAATCCTTGATTTTTTTACGCAAACTATGTAGGTTATCCTCAACAGCAACGAAATGGGAGTACGGTTATGGCAGACCGCTACAAGCTCCCACGTCGGGAGCATGTGTTCATTGAGTCCCTGATGTACCATGGATTCCGGAAGACCCGCAGGCGGAAAAACCTGAAATACAAGCTCGGGTTTGTGATTCCGGCTACCAAGCGTGAAGATGCGACCGGTATCGACTTCTGGATCAAAATGCCGAAAGACGAACGTCTGTTTGCGATACAGGTCACCCAGCGCGGTGTTCGTATGTTTAGGAAGTTCCATCGGCCATCGGAGGAAAAACTCGGGGAGTTCTTAAAACGATCGGAGGAGAGGGTCGAACAGAAACGAAAGCTCTGCAAGAAGTACGGGATCGCTTTCGTACTGGTGCGGGACTATGGCGGTATACACACCAACCCACAACTGGCGTGGGGTGATATAAAAGCCCTACGCTACGCAATCGCACACTTAAAACGCTGGCTTTGAGTCAGCGTTTCTTTCAATACTTTACTTCAAGAGACGCGGGAACATATCGTTCCGTACACCTCGCACCTCAGGCCGATCCGTATTGACCGGTCTGAAGCAGCTCCAGCACTTCAGGTACAAAAACCGATGGAGATATCTCGGTCACTTCGTTGACGTTGCACCGCACTCGCACACGCTGTCAATACCTTCATCGCAATTCTCGTTATCTTTATTCACTTTCTAGATACTTTTGTAAATCTTTTAGTGCCTTGCGACGCATTGAAGTTTGGTGCTGTGCCTCGATTGTCATTTCTCCCCAAGTTTTTTCATAACCCTTAGGAATAAAAATCGGATCCCACCCAAAGCCCTGTTCACCTCGTGGACTGTCAGCAATACTGCCCTCTATACTAGCGTGAAATAATTTCACTCCGTCTTCATCGCAAATAGCAAAACAAACTTCTGCTAAGGCGCTCCTGTCATCAAAATTTTTCAGCATTTTTGTCATTCCTTCATTGCCAACAGTCTCTAG
>DFPA01000026.1:0-1610 GCA_002377025.1 Patescibacteria group bacterium UBA3527 | reverse complement strand
TGGTTTGCCCACTATTTTGTATGCTTCCATAGCTTTATAGTTCGCCACTTCTTGCACATCGAGTGATTGTATTTCCGGCAAGTCTAGTGCCTGATGTTCCAGTGAGAGAGAAAAATGTCTAGTGAGTTGCGCTACCTTTTCCTTGTTGCCAGTGATAAAAGTAATCTTTTTCATTTTTAACATTGTAGTAAATTTAACCAATTAAATAAAATGTATAATTAATATTATTGGTTTAACGTCATTGTTTTATGACAAAAAACATCAAAATGTCGGTTTCGCTAGCTATTATGGTGATTGGCCTTTATATGATGCTCAACAGCTCATGGCCTGAATTTGAATCACTCACCGGACTGGCGATCCTCCTAACCGGCTTCATGCACTGGATGCCATTTTGCCCTGTGTGCAAAACGGTCTTCAAGAACTAACACTCACCGATAAAAATAATAGCGTTATTACTGACGTTATTCTTTTTGTTTGAAGATTGACAATAGCTATAGCTAAAGTGTAGATTATTAAACGAGGCCCTAATGATTAGGGTGACTCATTGTTCCAACCAAATACAGGGAGAACCTGAAAATGTGCAAAGCATCAGTGGACGCGATCAACACCCGTGACGCCGAAAAAGGTGACGTGACCAATCTCGGCCACTCGCCCTACGGCTTCCCGCAGTTCGAACGTCCGGAAGACGTGGTCGAAGACAGCACCCAAACCACGGTGACGTGCGCCATTACCGGCCAGAAGATGGTGATCTCGAACATTCCGCCGACTGCGCAGAAAGAGCTTCAGATCGACGACACGATCACCGCCACCTTCGTCGAGGACGCCGGCGATGTGCCCGACAAGGTATTCCTCAAGGACGGCCGTCTGATCGACTTGAGCGAGATCTGCTGGGCACAGACGACCCCGGGCGAGGTGCGGGTGACAATGCTCGAGATGGCCGATGCTGAGGAACGCCAGCGGATGCTCGACACTATCGCCGGCCGCTCGACGCCGAAGCTGCGCGACGAAACGCCGGCCGAGATGGTCACCGCCTGACCATCTCCCAAGCTCCCGAACGAGGCCTGTCCGCTGCTGCGGACAGGCCTTTAATAATTTCCAAACAGTCCAATCGATTGGACATTGGTGTTTATAAGTTTTTTTCTTGGCGAATGCGCTGGGTAGAATGTACTTATGAAAATAAACCCGCAAAGATTACTTCCTGCTCATATACCTTGGTACCAAACCAGACTTTTTTGGGGGGCGGTTTTTGGAGTTTACTCATTATTAATATTTTGGTTAGCTGCAACAAATCTTACTAATATATCTTTGAATCAATTGCTTTTCTTAGTATCAGCTACAACTGGCGGTGCATATCCTTATTTCGTTTCATCTATTTTAATAGGTGAAAGTTTTTTCTTTTTAATCGGCTACTATGCCCTATTGGCTACTTGGATATACGTAATCTTCCGCAAAGAGAAGGTGGTCCTTTGGTCTGCACTACTCCTTCTCATCTACCTCATCCTCCACTCCTTCTATTTCTATAACGCGTTCCAAAGCTTCTAGTAGCGGAGTGAAGTCATAGCGGTAGCCATAGACCGCTACCACCCTGTCAATCATTTTCTTAGCTATTC
>DFPA01000035.1 GCA_002377025.1 Patescibacteria group bacterium UBA3527 | reverse complement strand
CAGCTCGTTAACAAAATCCCCGATGAGGGGATTTTGTGTTACAAGCTGCAGACAAGAACAGTGCCTGCGCATTGTTCGTGGGAATAGAACCGCCGGAGCCATGTTTCTGCTCCTTACCTAGAGCAGAAACAGGTGAGGCGTGACCCGTGGTTGTTATGAGCGTCAGCGAATTACAAACCATCAGGTTCGAGTCCCTGTCCGGCAGCCAAAAAGAAATACCCATTTAAAGTACCATTTAAATGGGTATTTCTTTTTCCGTGATGGAATTAGAAGGTTGTTTAGTGAATCTGTGGAACAAAAGTAAGTGCTTTACCTCGCTCGCTGCCTCTACCGGTGCGTCCGATTCGGTGCACATAGTCTTCGAAAGTATTGGGTAGATCGTAGTTGATCACATGGGACACCTTGTCAACATGAATTCCCCGAGCCGCCACATCTGTTGCGACCAATACTTTGGCTTGTCCGCTCTTAAATCTTTTGAGTGAATTTTGTCTTTGGCTGTGATTTTTATTACCGTGAATGGATTCGGCTCGGATGCCATTTTTATTGAGTTCCTTACCCAGTTTTTCGACACTGTGTTTCATAGAACCAAAAATTATCACACGTGAAAACCCATCGTTGTTGAGTTGCTCAACCAACGTTTCAAATTTATTGGAATGTTCATAGGGGACGATATCTTGTTCGATACTATTGGTCACGTCTTTCTTCTTCACTGATACTATGGTGGGATTTTTCATAAAGTCATTTACCAGGGACTTTGTCTTGCTGTTCATAGTAGCCGAAAAGAATAGTGTGTGATGTTGTGAAGGTATGGAAGACATAATATTACGCATATCGTGGATGAAACCCATATCTAACATTCTGTCCGCCTCGTCTAACACGATGGAGTTAATTTTTTCCGTAGGGAGTTTACCTCTTTCAATAAGGTCCTTGATACGTCCTGGCGTGCCAATAACAAATTGATTGGGACGTTTGAGTCCGCGAATCTGCGGGCCAATGTTTGTACCCCCAACACAGACGGTAGAGAAGAAACGGAAATTCTTGGATAGCTTATGCAGCTCAGTATCAACCTGAAGCGCCAGTTCTCGAGTGGGGGTTAAAATAAGTGTAATGGCTTTGATGTTTTTCTTCTTTAGCTCTATCAGTGGTATTAAGAAAGCAGCGGTTTTTCCGGTACCTGTCTCAGCCAAACCAACAACATCTTTGCCTTCAAGGATAGGCAAGATTACCTGATCTTGGATTGGCGATGGAGTGGTGATTCCCATTTGTGTGAGAGTCTTTTTCATTCTCTCATCAATAGGAAAATCTCTAAACTGATGTTTAGGCGTGTATGTTTCTTCTGCAACCTCAATCGGGTTTTTGTTTATAAACCGTGTTGGGTCGAAGGTAGGCATTACACGTTTGCCACGATTTCTGCCTGAGCTTCTTTTGTTGTGAGGGTTAAACGTACGTTTAGATCTATTTGTCCGTCCACGTTGTGGTCGGCGTTTTGTGTTGGTATTCATTCTTGAATTAAGCTAGAGACACTGGAGGTTAGTGTCGGGGCTATGCAGGTGATAAATGGAGAAACAAGAAGATATCTGGAATCTGCAGCTTAAGAGCCCCACATAAGTTTCGAAAGCGTCATAAGAATATCACATTTTTCAGCAAAGTCAAACTGTTCTAAGGACAGCTTGATCGTTCGCAGAAGCGTTGAATAAAATCCAGGTTTGACTGTGGGTAGATACTAAGGCATAGTAACGGCTGTTCTCGGGCTTTGGTTAAGCTCGTGTTGACTAACAGATGAATCAAGAAATTAGAAACATTGCGATAATCGCTCATGTAGACCATGGCAAGACTACTCTCACAGACGGCTTGATGGAATTTACCGGTGCTCGCGAGGGAGATAGTTCAATGGATAGTAATCAGCTTGAAAAAGAGCGTGGTATTACGATTTATGCCAAGAACACTTCTGTAGAGTACAAAGGTACCAAGATAAATATTATTGATACTCCCGGACATGCTGATTTTGGTTCTGAGGTGGAACGGGTACTTCGTTCTATCGACTGTGTACTTTTGGTGGTCGATGCGCAAGAGGGTCCTATGCCTCAAACTCGCTTTGTTTTGAAGAAATCTCTTGAACTCGGACATAAGCCGATTGTAATTATCAACAAAATAGACAAGCCCGCCGCCAATCCTGATCAATGCGAGGAACAAGTGTTAGAGCTTTTTTATGAATTGGGTGCAACCGATGCACAAACTAACTTTCCGGTGGTGTACGCTGTGGGTAGAGACAAGGTAGCTAAAAGAAACATTGATGATGAAATGGTAGATCTTGCGCCGGTACTAGATACTGTACTAGAGCATGTCCCAGCATCGCGACCGTACGAAGAAGGAGAGGCTCTGGAAGCGCAAGTGTTTAACTTGGGTTACGATAAGTTTCTCGGCCGTTTAGCAGTAGCGCGTATTTATAAAGGGAGGGTGACAAAAGGTCAGTTTGTGATCGTAAAGCACAAAAACACGGAGTCGTATCGAGGCAAGATTGTAAAAATATCAACTTTCAGGGGAGTTCATCAGCTAGAAACTGGCGAAGCCTTGGCTGGAGATATTGTACTGATTGCCGGCTTGGAGAAGATAAATATTGGTGACACTATCACCGACAATGAGAGTACAGAACCATTGCCGACCATAAATGTAGATGAGCCGACTGTGTCGATGACATTCTTGGTAAACTCATCGCCTTTTGCCGGAAGAGAAGGAAAGTACGTGACTAGTAGGCAAATTGGAGAAAGATTAGAAAAAGAACTTGAGATAAATGTTGGTCTTCAAGTAGCGCCCGGCGAAGGTGACTCATACATAGTAAAAGGTCGTGGGGAGATGCACATTGCCATTTTGCTTGAAAACATGCGTCGCGAAGGATACGAACTTTCTGTTTCACAGCCGAAGGTAATTGTGAAAGAAGTAGATGGAATTAAACAGGAGCCTTTTGAGGAGGTGATTGTCGATGTGCCGAGTGAATATCAAGGTTCAGTGATAGAGCGGCTTTCAAACAGAGGTTTTGTAATGCAAAATATGCTTCCCCACGAAAACCAAGTAAGGCTGATTTTTGAAGGTCCGACTCGCGGACTTTTGGGATACAAAAATCAGTTTGTTATTGATACAAAGGGTGAAGGTATTTTGACGTCTCGTTTTATAGAATTTCGCCCTTATGCAGGTGAAATCAAGAAGCGTAGACTCGGTTCTATGACCAGTATGGCGACAGGTAAGGCACTGGGTTTTGCGCTTGCCGGTCTGCAAGAGAGAGGAGAGTTGTATATAGGAGCTGGTACAGAAGTGTATGAAGGCATGGTAGTGGGTAATACGAGTAAGGGTGAAGAAATGATGGTCAATCCGACCAAAGGTAAACAGCTTACCAATATGCGTGCTTCCGGCAGTGACGACAATATTGGGCTCACTCCACACCGTCCGCTTTCGATCGAAATCGGCCTGGAAATAGTAGGAGAGGATGAATATTTGGAGGTATGTCCGGAGTCTATTCGCCTACGCAAGCAATACCTGACAGAGAGCGAACGTAAGCGTAACTCATAAAACTTAGATCATTTTATTTCTAAGTCTTTCTAAAACACTGGGTCGGTACTGGTGCGTAGATATATGAATCCGTAGTGTTACATTTGTATTCACTTTT
>DFPA01000002.1:11193-12883 GCA_002377025.1 Patescibacteria group bacterium UBA3527 | reverse complement strand
TTTTTTGCAAAAAACCGTCGGCACGAAGTGCATTCTACTACCTCACCTTGCAAATTGGCGATCAAGGCCGCCAGCTCTTCTGTATCTTGCTTCCTCAGGGTTAATATATGAAAGGCAAAGCGCTTAGCTTGCCGAGCTCCAATTCCAGGAAACTTTTCAAAGTGTTGGATGAGTTTATCAAGGTTCGACATAGGTACTAAAAGTCATCACTGGTTGCAGTCATCGCAGAGTGGTGAGTGTCCAAGTTTAAGAAACGGACATGCTGAGCGTCAAAATAGAGTTCTGCAGAACCCACTGGACCATTTCTGTGTTTTTCAACCAGTATTTCCGCAATATTTGGTCGGTCAGATTCCTCGTCCTTATTCATTTTGTCCTCGCGGTGAATAAACATAACTACGTCAGCATCTTGTTCGATAGACCCGGAATCACGCAGGTCAGATAAGCGAGGCTTACCTCCTCGTTGCTCCACTGCACGCGATAGTTGAGAAAGTGCCAGTACCGGTACCTCCAGTTCACGTGCCAAAATTTTCAGAGATCGAGAAATTTCCGTTACTTGTTGTACCATTGAGTCGCTGGCTTTTGTGTTGGTTGGACTCATGAGTTGCAGATAGTCAACAATTAACAAATCGAGGCCGTGCTCATTGCGCAGTCTTCTGGCGGAGGAGCGCATCTTCAGGATATTCGTACCCGGCTGGTCGTCGATATGTATAGAAGCTTCCGAGAGTCTTGCCATTGCTTCTTGTACCGCTTCAAATTCTTGGTCTGTGGACAAGCGACCGGTACGGAGTTTCCACGAGTTCACTCCGGCTTCTGAGGCCAGCATCCTGTCTACTAACTGCTGGTCACTCATTTCGAGCGAAAAAATACCTACACTGGCATTGTGTTTTAGGGCAGAGTTTCTTGCCAGGTCAAGCGCAAAAGTGGTCTTACCCATAGAAGGTCTGGCTGCCAGAATTATCAGGTCTGATTTTTGCAGCCCGGAAAGAAGATTATCAAGCGCTGTGAAGCCCGTTGGTACGCCACGTTTTTCATCCTTGTTGGCACTCAAGTGTTCAAATCTGCTCCAAGCTTCCGATAGGGAACTGCCAATGGTACGGAAGCTTTGTGTAGTAGTGATGTTGGTGACGTTATAGATTTTTTTCTCTGCTTGGTCGAGAGTTTCGTCTATAGATTCCGGGTTGGAGTAGCCAAGCTCAGAAATATCGTCTCCGGCATGAATGAGTCCACGCAATACAGCCTTGTCGTGTACTTGACCGGCATAGTATAGAGCATTGCCGGCTGCCGGCACTTCCTCGATAAGTTCAGTGAGATAGGTTGCTCCACCTATTCGCTCCAACTGATTGGTAGATTTGAGTTTGGTAGAGACAGTAACCACGTCGATAGGGTCACCTTTGGTAAAGATCTCTAGAATAGCACGGTAGATTTCTCTATGCTTGTCTGCGTAAAAGCTCTCAGGAAAAACCGTCACGGAAATATCATGCATCGAATCAGGCTTCAGAATGATTGCTCCAAGAAGTGCCTTCTCGGCTTCAATGTTATGTGGCACTGTGCGTAAGCTACGGTTGTTCTCTCTATCTACCATGGTAATAGCATTTTAGCATGGCAGTATTATTGACTGCTTACGTCAAAGATGTTGAAACCCTGTATAAGCTGGGGATAGGAGAGAGGCAGGAGTATTTATAAGGAGGGG
>DFPA01000002.1:10603-10815 GCA_002377025.1 Patescibacteria group bacterium UBA3527 | reverse complement strand
CCGCGGATGTAAAAAATACCCGACCCCGGTGCCTTCTAACTCCTTGTTATTCGACTTCCCTCAGCAGTATCACTCACTATAAATCCAAGCTCTTCGATTTGTTCCCGTAGCGAATCCGAAGTCTCCCAGTCTTTATTTTGGCGGGCTGCCTTTCTCTCTTTGATAAGTTTTTTTACTTCTATCGGTAGAGAACTTTCATCCACCACTCCCAA
>DFPA01000002.1:0-10224 GCA_002377025.1 Patescibacteria group bacterium UBA3527 | reverse complement strand
ATTAGTTGAATGGTAGCCAGCTTAGCGGAGAGTGATATTTCTTCATCCTTAGCAACATCCCAGAGTACAGCGATAGCCTGGGGAGTGTCGAGATCATCCAAAATAGCTTGATTGAAGGCTTCTACGTACTTTTTCTCCGGTTCGCCGATTGGCTGGTCGCCGATTTCTTCGTAAACCAAACGCTTAAGACGAGTAAGTGCATGTTTGGAGGCGTCGAGTGCTTCAAAAGAGAAATCCAGTTTAGTACGGTAGTGTCCCTGCAAAAGCCAGTATCGGTAGTCTTCGGGTTTGAAACCCTTAAGTGAGAGATCATTCAGGGAAAAACCATTACCGGCCGATTTTGCCAGTTTTTCATTCCCCATGGTGACATGAGCATTGTGAAGCCAAAACTGACTAAACTTGCGCCCAGTTATACATTCGGCTTGAGCGATTTCGCCATTATGGTGGGTGTACTGCAGATCCTCACCACCGGTATGAATGTCTATTTGTTTGCCCAAAGTAGCAAAAGCCATAGCTGTACACTCAATATGCCAACCAGGAAAACCCTTGCCCCATTTTGAAGTGAAACCCATTTTAGCCTTTTTCCAAAGAGCAAAGTCGGCCGGATGATGCTTCTCGTTATTCACGTCGGTCCTTCCGGAGGATCTGAGTTTTTCTAAGTCTATGTTACCTATCTCTCCATAGTTTGGAAATTTTGATACTTCAAAATAAATTCCATCACTTGTTTCATAGGTATAGCCTTTTTCACTTAAGGTCTCTATTAGCTTAATTTGTTCGGTGACATAGTCTGTAGCTCGCGTATAGTCGGTCGGTGGAAGATTAAAGAAGATTTCGTTGTCTCGCTTGAAGGAATTGATATATGGCACCACGAACTTTTTCATGTTGTCGAGGGTGATTTCGTACCCTTCACGCCTCATACCCTTCATTATTTTGTCTTCCCCGGCATCAGCATCGTCGGTAAGGTGTCCAAAGTCAGTGAAATTTATCGTATGCTTCACCTCGTAACCAAGGTAGGTAAGGGTGCGCTTAAGAATGTCCGGAAGCAGATAGGCTCGCAAATTGCCAATGTGGATATGATCATAAACGGTAGGGCCGCAGCTGTAGATGGTTACTTTGTTGTGCTTGAGGGGGGTAAACGGACGCTTTTCTTGAGTGATTGAGTCCCTGAGAATCAGCTCTCCCTTAACTTCTCTCTTTTTGTCAAAAAGGTTGAACATTTAGTGATTGTAGCAGATTTTACTTTAAGTTACAGTTGGGTTTTGCTCGCGCGCGGTAGGCATGCGATAATAGCCGCATGCAAGATATTATTGTTAGAAAAGAGGAAGTCGCCACGGAAGCAAAAGAGGCAAATGATTTGGATGTTGCAAAAGCAACCGCTTACAACCCCACTTCGACTAAATTGTTAGGAATTGGTCTGGCCTTAATGTTGGCCACCGCAGCATTTTTGTCCGGTTTACATATTGGAGGAGGGAAGCAGACAGAGGAGCCGATGCAGGCCGGTTTGTGGACATTGTTGTTTGGTGATACTAGAGCAGACCAAGAAGCTGATATAAAGGAGTTTTGGCGAGTATGGAATTTGATGGAGGACAAGTTTGTAAGTCACTCTACCAGTAGTAATGTAAGTGTGGAAGATAGGTTATTTGGTGCTATTTCAGGAATGGTAGATAGTTACGGCGATCCATATACGGTTTTCCTACCCCCTCAAGAAGCAGCTGTTTTTGGTGAGGATATTTCGGGTAATTTCAGTGGCGTGGGAATGGAGGTAGGTATAAGGGATGGTTATGTCACAGTCATCGCTCCCTTAGCAGACACACCTGCAGAGCGAGCGGGTCTCTTGGCAGGCGATATCATTACAGAAATTGATGGAGTAAGTACTGAGGGCATGTCTACTGACGAGGCTGTACTCTATATTCGCGGAGAGGTTGGATCGACCGTAACTTTCACTGTATACCGGGAAGGTGCCACGGAGTTTATATATATACCGGTGGTGAGGGATGTTATCAGTATACCAACCATCAAAACCTGGCAACAGGGAGATACTTACATAATAGAGCTTTATAGTTTCAATGCTTTGGCAGAGTCTAAAATGCAGACAGCTTTGGAAGGTTTCAAAAAAAGTGGTGCGGACAATTTGATAATTGATTTACGTAACAACCCAGGAGGTTATCTGGATAGCGCAGTAGCAATAGCTAGCTATTTCCTCCCAGCGGGCAAAGTGATAGTGCGTGAAAATTACGGAGATGAAAAGGAAGAGAGGATTTATCGTTCACACAAAAGTAGTCTGTACGGACAATTACCTGATGAAGTAGTCATTTTGGTTGACGGTGGTTCTGCTTCGGCTTCAGAAATTCTTGCCGGGGCACTACGCGAGCACAAAGTGGCTACATTGATTGGTTCGCAGACATTTGGTAAAGGTTCAGTACAAGAGCTTATCGATCTGCCATCCGGGTCTTCGCTAAAAGTAACAGTAGCAAGATGGCTTACTCCTGAAGGCGTATCCATTTCTGATGGCGGATTAACGCCGGACATAGTGGTGGACCTCACAACCGAGGAAATCTTAGCCGGCAATGATAAGCAGTTGCAGGCAGCATTTGATTTCTTTAAAACAAACTAGGCCGGCGCGAAACGCGCCGGCCGGACCCTCGGGTTAGGTAATCGCAGATCGAATGTCACCATGAAAGGTCACCATACCTTCCTCCAGGCGTGCAAACCTCTCGAAACAGCCGACGCTGAATCGTACGACCTGCCAACGCAGATCTGACGGCACCGGTACCAGGTTTCTCCTGTCACCGTAGGCGAATTCGATCGAGTACCGGCAGGCACTGGGGTGCAAGCAGATTATTTGCATGCGGATTACCCTCAGGTTTCTGCGTGCACATTGAGGAAGGGATTGCGGAAGAGACATTTTCTCACCATCCATATAAGAAAGATCAATGATTTTTAATACTACCAAATGATGACAAAAATGATATAGTAGAGCGCAATTAAACAGTAAAAGATATGATATGAAAGTAATTCTTCTAGTTGACGTTGCAAAGCTCGGCAGGCGCAATGAAGTGGTGGACGTGCCTCAGGGGTATGGATTGAACAAACTCATACCTTCAGGACAGGCTCTTCCGGCTACTCCGGAAAACCTCAAGAAGTTAAGTATGAACCTTGAACAAAAAGCCGAGGAGAAGGCATTGGTCGATGAAAAGTTTAAGAAGGCAGTTGAAAAACTCGGTGACGATCCTGTTGAAGTCAGAGTAGAGGCTAACGAGAATAATCACTTGTTTGCGGCTTTGTCGGCTGAAGTTCTATTAAAGGTGCTCAAGGAAAAGGGGGTTGAAGTACAAACTTCACAAATACACATCAAAACTCCTATCAAGGAGGTTGGAGAACATGAAGTGTATCTAATTAACGGGAACGAAGAAGTAGCTCTTAAGTTGCAAGTAGTGGCCAAGTAGTATGTTTAAGTTGAAGCAGATATTTATCACTATTGTCGGTTCGGTATTATTGCTCTACGGATTGGTTTTTTTCCTAGACCGTACTCCTTCTCCGGCATTACTAGTGGGAGATGATACTGAGGGATTTACAACACCTTTGAAGGCCGAGGAGCAACCCGAGTTAAATAAAGAACCAATAAATAATCAAGATATTATGAATCCAATTGCAGTAATAACCACCAATCTCGGAGTCATCGAGATGGAACTCTTTGCCGACACTATGCCTGTTACCGCTGGCAATTTCATAAAGTTGGCAGAGGAGGATTTTTACAATGGAACAAAGTTTCACAGGGTAATTTCCAACTTTATGATCCAAGGTGGTGACCCCAATTCCAAGGGTGAGGATGAGTCAACTTATGGTACCGGCGGACCGGGCTATACTATACAAGATGAGCATATTTCCGGTGACCTACTTAGTAATACACGCGGCACTATAGCAATGGCTAACAGTGGCCCCAATACCGGCGGGAGCCAGTTCTTTATCAACCTGGTAGACAACACTTACCTGGATTTTGACAAGGAACCGCTTCAGTCGAAGCATCCGGTTTTTGGTCGGGTAATTAACGGCATGGATACAGTGGACAAAATTGGTGCAGTTGATACTAAAGAAGGCGATATTCCCGTTGATCCGGTTGTAGTGGAAAGTATTGAGATAATGCGAAAGTAATACAATTTGCAAGCAAGAATAGCAAGACTCAATAACTAAAAACCCCTCCGCTTAAGCGGAGGGGTTTTTAGTTTACTTCTTTAAGTGACGACATCAACAGTCTTTTTGATGATACTCTTGCCATCGAAACGAGTTTTTCGCGCGTTTCTGAAGGTCACTTTTCCATCGGCAATTGAATAAAGAGTATGATCTTTGCCGACGCGTACGTTTTTACCAGCTTCTATTTTTGTACCACGTTGACGAACCAAAACCTCACCGTTTTTGACGGTTTGTCCATCACCACGTTTGACACCCAAAAACTTTGGCTGAGAGTCACGTAAGTTTTTACTTGATCCACCGGAACGTTTAGTTGACATAGGATATAATTTATCTAAGTGGCAGTAATATACGACAAATAAGATGAAATATCAACTCCCCAGAGCGCTTGAAGATCTACTAAAGTCGGACTTGGTCTACTTTTCAGTATTGCTGGTGTCTATAGCCATTACTTCATATGGCTTAGGTAGGTTATCCGTGCAGGTAGATAATATCAACAGCCGAGAGTCGCAGGCCTTGCGCTTTGTAGATGTATCTTCGCGAAGTGACTATATCGGAGCCAGTGTGGTTGAAGGGAAGTACGTTGCATCAAGAAAAGGCACAAAATATCACCTAGTAACCTGTAGCAGTGGAAGTCAGATAAGTGAAGCTAACAGAATCTATTTTTCCAGCGAAGCTGAAGCAAGGGCCGGAGGTTATACTCGTGCCTCAAATTGCAAGGGATGGTAGAATTACAAAATGTTAGTTATTGATATTGAAGGTTCCGGTACTGAATACCAGAAACATTCCATCGTCTCTATTGGTGCGATTGATATGGAAAATTCCGAACGTCAGTTTTACGGAGAATGTCGTATTTGGGATGGAGCGCACATCATGGAAGGTGCCTTGGAGGTGAACGGCTTTACTGAGGCAGAGATCACTGACCCGGCAAAGAAAAGTGAAGCAGATTTAGTGAAGGAATTTATCGAATGGACAGAGGAAATGAGCGATCGTACCCTGGCGGGACAAAACGTTTCATATGACCGGGATATGCTTAAAGCCGCTTCAGAGAGGGCCGGTCTTCCTTGGAATTTAGCGTACAGGAGCATAGACACTCACTCACTTTGTTGGATGCATATGGTAAAGAGAGGTTTGGTACCACCAATTGACCCGCAACACAAACGTAGCGCCCTTAATCTTGATGCGATTTTAAACTATTGTGGTATCCCTGATGAACCGACACCACATAATGCTCTTACCGGTGCAAAATCCCACGCGGAAGTTATTTCCAGATTACTTGACGACAAGAAACTTCTCCCCGAATTTGCGTCGTTTGAAATTCCTTGGCTCTAGGCTGGTGCTATAATGTAAAAAAGGTAGCAAATAGAGTTTATGTTGGGAAAAAAGTTCTTGAATAAAAAAAAGAAAGATATAAATAAATCACCTTCAGGTACATGCCGAGTAATGTCCGACTTGTTGAATGCCGACGGAGATGCGATTGAGAGTTGGCGCATATTTAGGATCATGTCGGAGTTTGTGGAAGGCTTTGAAGCTCTCCGTTCCGTAGGGAAGGCAGTGACTGTTTTTGGTGGTTCACGTATTAAACCAAACGATCCATACTATAAAATGGCTGAGGAACTATCCTTCAAGTTGGCCAAGAAGGACTTTGCGATTATTACCGGTGGTGGACCAGGCATCATGGAAGCTGCGAACCTGGGAGCTTTTAAGGCTGGAGGTCGTTCTGTAGGCTTGAACATTGAGCTGCCATTTGAACAACATCCCAATACCTACACGACTGACTCGTTGGAATTTGACTTCTTTTTTTCTCGCAAGGTTATGCTCGCTTTTGCCTCAGAAGCCTATGTGTTTATGCCGGGAGGCTTCGGCACTATGGATGAATTTTTTGAAATAGTCACATTAGTGCAGACAAAGAAAATAGAGAGAATTCCAATTGTGGTTATGGGGAGGGATTACTGGGAGCCAATAATGAGCAATATCGAGAAAACGATGGTAGAAAAATATGGAACTGTTTCGAAAGAGAATCTGGACCTCATTACTTTAGTTGATGGTGTTGATGAGGCTTATAAGTTTCTTCTGAAGTCTGTGAAGGGTAAGTGTCATGTACAGTACTAATTTTTCATTATGTTACTGGCATATTACGATGAGAAAAGAGTAAGTGATAGGTCTATAAAGAAAACTACCAGACGTCTTGATGGTGTTAGGGAAGAAGTCGCCAATTCGCTTTTGGAGCAAGATAAAAGTAATCCGTTGTACGCTCTGTCAGTCATGTATGACGATGCCTACATTGAAGAGTGTAGAAAAGTCGCTGAAGAAATCGGGCGAGTTAAACATCTTGTAGTGGTGGGTATTGGAGGTTCTTCCGCCGGGATCCAAGCAATATATGATGTACTCAGGACAGAATCTTCACCTACACTCAGTGTATTAAGCGACATAAACGTTGATGCATTTAAAACGCTTTGTCGTACATTGGACAAATACAAATCAGTTGATGATGTTTCTGTCTGTGTTATTAGTAAGTCGGGAACAACTACAGAAACACTCGTCAACGCGGAAATGCTACTCGAATATTTAGTGCAGAAGTTTGGTGAAGAAGTATACAAACGATTCGTATTCATTAGTACTGCACAGAGTGATCTACTAACAAAAGGTAGAAGACTCGGTGCCCATCTGGCTACTTTACCTGAGAGTGTGTCGGGAAGATTTTCCATACTGACTTCTGTCGGACAAATTCCGATGCATCTTTTGGAGTTACCCATGGACACTCTGATG
This sequence comes from Patescibacteria group bacterium UBA3527, assembly GCA_002377025.1. GTDB lineage: Bacteria > Patescibacteriota > Minisyncoccia > Phycocordibacterales > UBA918 > OLB19. Next base: position 3,267 of record DFPA01000002.1, on the reverse strand, counting down.
GATGGTGCAAGAAGTGCCGGAGAGGAGGATTATGACAAGTTGGCCTCTACCAGCGCAGCTCGCTTGTATCGCTACTACAGACTGGGCTATATTGAGCAGAATGTTTTTATTTTCTCCGACAGACTCCTTTCTCTTGGTCGGTGGTATCAACAACTTTTCTGCGAAACCTTGGGAAAAACAGTCCGTCTGAACGGGAGGAAGGTAAATCCAATTTTCAACTTGACCATTAGTACGGCAAGAGAGCTTCATTCTACCGCACAGCTGTATTTTAGTGGTCGGGGCAGAGTTTTTTTCGATTTTTATTCTCTTGTCGATACAAATGAATCTTTTCTTCCGACAAAGACTCGACTGGACGAGAAGTACTCAGGTCATTCTTTGGAGGAAATAGAGTCTGTAATTTATGCTGGAGTCCAACAGGCAATGAAAACAATGATGCTACCTTTTTCTACCACCACTATTGAGGAAGACAGAGCATATTCTCTGGGACTTTTTTTGAGTATTAAGATGAGAGAAGCGATTTATTTGGCACACTTGATGGATGTTGATGCATTTAATCAGCCGAATGTGGAAATTTATAAAAAGCACGTAAGAGAAATTTTATTCTAACTAATACAGTATGAGTTATATTCTATTTGACATTGGCGGAACCAATACAAGAGTTGCGGCAAGTGAGGACCTGAAAACTTTTAGTGAGCCGATAAAGTTTAAAACTCCCAATGATTTTGATCTTGGAGTAGAGAAAATTGTGGAGGCCGTCCGAAAGCTGACAGACGGAGATATACGAGGAGTAGCCGGAGATATACGAGGAGTATTGAACGAAGATAAGACAGAGATGTTGGTTGATGCCGGTAACGTGTTGACAGATTGGGAGGAAAAACCGCTGGTTGCGGAATTAAAGAAAACCTTTGAAGCACCGGTGTATTTGGAAAATGATGCCGCCCTTGTAGGGCTCGGTGAAGCTACTTACGGAGCAGGGAAGGGTGATGATATCGTAGTTTACCTGACAGTAAGTAGCGGCGTGGGCGGGGCCAAGATTGAAATGGGTGAGATAGACAAAGCCAGCTATGGTTTTGAGCCTGGACACCAAATACTGGACATAGACCACACTATTTTGGGTGAGGAAGAGGAACCTACTCTTGAGAAGTTGGTCTCAGGTCTTGCTGTAGAGGATAGGATGGGCTGTAAGCCATACGAAATTAGCCAGAACGATGCGGTGTGGGATCAGTTGGCTTTTTATCTTGCTCATGGCATTCGCAATACTATTTTGTATTGGTCACCTGATACTCTGGTACTGGGCGGTTCAATGATTGTGGGTGATCCCCGAATTTTACTTGCAGACATCAAAAAACATACCGAAGAAATAATGGCTGACCTTATGCCCGTACCAAACATTGTTGATGCCAGTCTCGGTGACGATGGTGGACTTTATGGAGCGATGGCTATACTCGGTAAGTTTTCGTAGCAGAAACTTGATTATTTTATAAAATATGGTATAATGTAAAGAACAGCATAATTATGCTATGATTGTGCGGTTGTCGGCGAATGCCGGCTTTTGTTAAATAAGACCATTGGCTTATTATATCCACCTTGATGACAGCCATAATAGCTGTAACAGGGGTAGGGTCAGTTAATACTGACACTGCTTACGGAAACATTATTGAGAGTGCATATGCGATCCAAGGCACCACTCTTGTATCCACAGAACAAGCTGTTCGTTCATATTTTGCCGATCTACCCATTATGGTTGAGATTGCACGGTGTGAGTCAACTTTCCGACACACACTTGAAGACGGAACCATTTTGCGTGGCTTGGTAGACAACCGTGATACAGGTGTGATGCAAATCAATACTTACTATCACGAAGCTACAGCAACAAAACTTGGACTAGATCTTGAGAATTTGGAGGACAACCTCACATATGCTCGATATCTGTATGAAAGACAAGGAACACAGCCTTGGTCAGCGTCTCGACCCTGTTGGGGTGGGGCACTGGCTTACAACAGCTAACTTCCTACGACAAAACCGGCGCTAAGGTGCCGGTTTTGTGTTGAGATAGAAGTGTAAAACTTGCGCTTCTTACGCGCCGTGGGAGTTACACTGTTATATATGCTCGAGCGAATTGAAAAATTTTTTCATCCTCTGGAGTTTTCTCCACAGCACAGAAACGATGGCTTTGTGCACTTGTTTGTTTCAAAGCGGTTGATTCATGGTATGGCTACCGCTATGTCCGGTATTTTCATACCTATCTTTATATATCAGTTTTACAACGAGAATCTGACCATAGTCTCGCTCCTATACGCAGCCATGTCCTTGATGTATATATTGCTCATGGTTCCCGGTATGAAGCTAATTAATCATATTGGTTTCAGCAGAGCTCTTTTTGTGAGCGGACTGATTGGTATTTTGTCTTTTGCCACTTTGATACTTCTGAATGAGGACAATTTCTACTGGCTAGTGCCGGCTCTCTTTTTATCATTTTCCGTGTATCGAGTTTTTCATTGGGTCCCGTATCATGTGGATTTTACTCTTTTTACTCATGAAGGTGAAAGAGGGAAGATGTTAAGCATTTCCTTCGCCACAGTGGCCTTTATGGGAGTCGTGGGGCCAATTAGTGCCGGCTATATAATTTCGACTGCCGGCTACAACACACTCTTTGGAGTGGTTATAGTATTGCTTCTGGCGGCCTCTATTTCATATCTGTTTGTACCAAGAGTAAAAGTCGCATTTTCCTGGAGTGTCGGTGAGACATTTAGAAAGCTTCTTGATAAACGATTCCGCAGATCAGTAGTGGGTGAGTTTGCCAGTGGTTTTGAGATAGCGATAACTCTTATTGTTTGGCCGGTATTTTTGTATGAGATACTACAAGGCAATTTCCTCCAAATTGGCGCTCTCTCTACTGTGATAGTTTTATTTACTATTGCCTTGCAATTGGCTGTAGGGAAGTATGTCGACAAAACTAAAAAGGCAGAGTTCAGAACCTTAAAGTGGGGAACATGGCTCTATGCACTCGGGTGGATGGCAAAGATATTTGTACTATCTGCAACACAAATTTTTGTCGTGGGCCTTTACCATAATATTGCCAAAATTTTTATTGATACGTCCTATAGTGCCCTCCTTTACGATTCTGCAGCAGAGCAGGGAGAGTACCTCGATGAATTCACTGTCCTCAGAGAAATTGCCTCGCATCTTGGTAGGGGAGTATGCCTTCTTATGGTAGCAGCGCTGACACTATATATTCCAATGGCGTGGACATTTGTACTGGCTGCT
>DFPA01000055.1 GCA_002377025.1 Patescibacteria group bacterium UBA3527 | reverse complement strand
GGAAGCCCCACCCACGCCCGACCACACTATATTCAATGGTTTTTAGGGGTGCTTTTCTTTTTTAAAAACGGAGTGGTCAGGGCGTAGGGTGGGTGCCGACCGGATGAGAGGCAGTGTGGTGAGTTAGCATTACCACGAACGCGAATGCGTACGGAGAAGTATAAAGCCACTACGCGCTCGGCGCGGCCAGCGTTATCCAAGCTTCGCTTGAAAGTCACGTTATTGGGCGACTAGAGGGAATTGAACCCTCGATACCGGTACCACAAACCGGAGTTTTACCACTAAACTATAGTCGCCATTTTGACTCAGGGGCCGGCCGGAGGCCGGCCCCTAGTTAGCGCAAACTATACCTAGTTTTCGGATGAATGTAAATGACCTATAATACCCGCATTACTCACTAACCAATGGTTATGAAAAGGTTATGAAAAACTTTATTGAGGAATTTCGGACATTTGCAATGAAGGGCAATGTCTTGGACTTGGCAGTAGCGGTAGTTATCGGTGCGGCCTTTGGGAAGATAGTGTCCGCTTTGGTAGATAGTCTCATTACTCCACTTATAGGACTCTTCTTGGGAGGGGTAGACTTCAGCAGCTTGAACTATACCTACGGCGAGGCGGTATTTAGCTACGGTGCATTCATACAAGCGGTGATAGATTTTGTGATTGTGGCTTTTGTTATCTTTATGATCGTGAAGGTAGTGAACAAAGCGTCTGCGTATTCTAAGTCTGAAGAAGCGGAAGAAGAAAAGCCGACAGAACCTGCCGAAGAAGTGAAACTCTTGCGAGAAATTCGAGATAGTTTACAGAAATAGAAGATAGAAAACCCCCGACGCAATTACGTGCGCAATTACGCACGTAATTGTGTCGGGGGGTTTTCACTTTGAGGTATAATTGGTCTACTGATATGGATAAAGACACGCGTAAAATTATTGCTTTGATTTGTTTGGCTGCCGGTTCCGGAGTGGGTTTTTACATCGCGGTTTTCTTTCTGTGATTGATTTTGAAACTTTTTTGCGAGTTGTAAATATAGGCAACTTTTAGAAAATGGGTTGTAAGTGGGACTGATATCCAAAGCTGTGGATAACTTGGTTTGGCCGGTTGTTGCCAGTTAGTCGATAAGGCTTATTTTAGGCCATAGAAAACAAACAAGAACCTACGGAGCGTTCTTTATGCTTCATTTGCCGAGAGAGACCGCCGGCGTTACCATGGAGTAAGCACTCGAAGATCACTCCATCGAGTGCCTTGCGGGTGGAGGCACAATTTCAGTGTCATGTTGGAGGACATGGCAGTGTGTTTAGCTCCCCCAAAAAATCTTATTGATCTTGTATAAAAATAACTGTGACTGCTGTATTGCTTTAGCCGGCAATCTGCAGAAGTACAACACCACCGGTTATTTTTGTCTGAGATAGAGGCTTGGCCTCAACTTGAACGTTGAACTAAAGGTGAATTATTAGCCCTGAATAAATTTCTGTATGGAAATCGAAAAAATTCGCAAACGCGATGGTTCGATCCAGGCTTTTACGCTGGATAAGATTACCAACGCTGTTGAGAAAGCTCTACGCAAAACCGAGACCGGCACTCGTGAAGACGCCGAAAAAATTGCTGCCCGTGTGCACGAAAAAACTATTGCCATGTGTGTACAGGCGGCCACTGCAGAGCCAGGTACTCCCGGGTCTGAAAAATGTACCGACGGGTATCCCGCAGTGGAAGAGATTCAAGATATTGTGGAGCAAGTCCTTATGGAAATGGACTTTTTCGACGCGGCTAAGGAATACATTTTGTATCGTAGCGAACGCAAGAAGTTGCGAGAAAGGGATATTTTCTCCAAGCGTACCACTCTGAAACCTTACGAATATCCGGAATTGGCTGAATATGTAGATGCGATACGACATTCATATTGGATTCACACCGAGTTTAACTACACCTCAGACGTGCATGATTACAAAGTGAACGTAACCGATGCAGAGCGTACGGCTATCAAGCACACCATGCTGGCTATTGCACAAATTGAGGTGGCGGTGAAAACTTTCTGGGGCAACTTGTATAGCAAGATGCCCAAGCCGGAGATTGGTGCTGTCGGTTTTACTTTCGCTGAAAGTGAGGTACGTCACATGGATGCTTACTCGCACTTGCTTGAAGTGTTGGGATTGAACAATGAATTTGCAAAATTAAATGAAGTGCCGGTGATTCAAGAACGTATTTCTTATCTGGAAAAGGTAATCAACCTATCGAAGACCGACGAAAATCGCGACTACTCCAAGGCGGTATTGCTCTTCTCTCTATTTGTAGAACATGTATCACTCTTTTCGCAATTTCTCGTCATGATGTCCTTCAACAAACATAAGAATTTGTTTAAGGGTATAAGTAACGCGGTAGAAGCTACTTCCAAAGAAGAACAGATTCACGGTATGTTCGGTATTGATCTCATTAATATAATCAAGAAAGAGAATCCGGCTTGGTTTGATGACGAGCACAAAGAGTTGGTGGAGAGTATGTGTCGCGAAGCTTACGAAGCCGAAGCCAAGATTGTCGACTGGATATTTATCGATGGCGAGATGGATTTCTTACCGAAGGCGGTGGTGTTGGAATTTATTAAGTCGCGCCTCAACAACTCTTTGAAGAGTATTGGGTTGGATCCGGTTTTTGAACTCAATGAATCTTTGGTGGAACAAACCGACTGGTTTGACGATGAGGTAATCGCCACCAAGCACGTCGATTTCTTCGACAAACGCTCTATAAATTACAATAAACGCAGCAGCAGTGTAACAAGCGCTGATCTGTTCTAAATGAAATAAATATGACCAACAGACACGAACCATGGTACTGGTTGAATGAGAATAGTCGTGCCTTCTTGGCCCGCGGTTACTTGGCAGAAGGGCAGACAGCAGAAGAAAGGATTAGAGTCATCGGTGAGAAAGCGGAGAAAATTCTTGAGAAAGAAGGTTTTGCTGACAAGTTTTACGAATATATGTCTAAAGGCTGGATTTCTCTAGCGTCTCCGGTATGGGCTAATTTTGGTGTGGATCGTGGGTTGCCTATTTCATGTTTCGGGTCTTTCTTGCCAGATAATATGGCGGGTATTCTTTACACGCATGCTGAGGTAGGAATGATGAGTAAATATGGCGGTGGAACTTCCGGATACTTTGGTGCACTACGAGAGCGAGGTGCGGAAATTTCTATGAACGGTAATTCTTCCGGTCCGGTACACTTCATGCAACTTTTTGAAACCATGGTCGACGTAGTGAGTCAGGGGAGGGTGCGTCGTGGGAGTTTCAGTCCGTATCTGCCAGTTGAACATCCGGATATTTTGGATTTCTTGGAAATCGGCACTGAAGGTAACCCGATTCAGACCATGACTCACGGCGTAACCGTATCTAGCGAGTGGCTCAAGGAGATGATAGACGGTGACGATGGCAAGCGTGCTATTTGGGCAAAAGTAATTCAACGTCGTGGTGAAATGGGATACCCGTACATTCTCTATACTGACAATGCTAACGGTCAAAAGCCGCAAGTATACAAAGATAAGGACTTGAATATCGTTGCCAGCAACCTATGTAGTGAGATTATGCTTCCAAGCAAGGAAGATTGGTCTTTTGTATGTTGCCTTTCTTCCATTAACGTACTCTTCTATGACGACTGGAAAGATACCGACTTGGTAGAAACAATGACTTACTTTCTTGATGCGGTCATGAGTGAATTTATTGAAAAGCTGGAAGGTCTACGGGACTCAGATGAGAAAGAAAAAAATGAAGCTTTTCACTTCATGAAACGGGCGTATAATTTTGCTTTGGAGAATCGTGCTCTGGGGCTTGGAGTACTGGGGTATCATTCACTTTTGCAATCTAAAAATTTGCCATTTGCCTGCGAGGAAGCTCGCAAGCTAAATGTCGAGGTATTCCAAACCATTCAAGAACGTTCCCATAAAGCCAGTGAAGAAATGGCTAAGGAATACGGGGAGCCGAAGGTACTTAAAGGATATGGACGTCGCAATACCACTACTATGGCTATCGCCCCAACTACTTCTTCCGCGTTCATTCTTGGTCAGGTTTCACAAGGTATCGAGCCGGTGTGGAGTAACTGTTATGTAAAGGATGTGGCCAAGATGAAGGTGACAATCAAAAACCCATTCTTACTGGAACTTCTAAAGGAGAAAGGTAAGGATGAAAGAGATGTGTGGAATAGTATTCGCGACAATGATGGCTCGGTTCAGCATCTCGACTGCTTAAGTAATGAAGAAAAGGAAGTTTTTCGTACCTTTGCTGAAATAGACCAAATGGAAGTCATTCGGCAAGCTGCTGACAGACAAAAACACATAGATCAAGGCCAGTCTCTAAATGTCATGGTGCCACCGGATACTCCAGCTAAGGATATCAACAAGCTCTATATAACTGCTTGGGAAAATGGTATTAAAGCCCTTTACTACCAACATAGTATGAATGCGGCTCAACAGCTGACTCGTCAGAAACTAGCAGAAAGAGAAAAACAATCATGATACTAAGTGATCGTATAAAAGAACAAATTCAAAATGCTGAGCATAAGGCCCTCGCTACCTTTGGTAGCGAGGGCCTTAATGTTGTACCGGTATCGGTTGTGTATCTCGAAGGAGAGGCAATCATTTTCTGTGACTTTTTTATGAATAAGACAGTAGATAATGTGAAGGAAAGCGGGAAGATGGCTTTTTGTGCGTGGAGTGGTAATGGTGGGGTGCAGGTGAAGGGAAGTGTGGAATATTTATCGTCGGGTGATCTATTTGCAAAAATAGAAGAAGCGGCAACAGCTGAGTACCCGGATAGAATTCTGCGTGGAATTCTCAAAGTCACACCGGAGGAAGTCTACGATGTAACTCCTGGTGGTACAGGCGCTAAGTTAGCCTAGAGTCTGTTATCATAGAAGAATGATTCGAGGATCGTTACGAATTTTGTTGTTACTCGCGCTCTTGATAGGGACAGTTTTTTGGTTGGATTTAGCCAGGATACCCTGCGACATACCAATCGGTTATCGACTGGGAGTGATAGATGAACAATTCAATATAAGTAGAGAGGAAGCCAGAGAAGCAGTAGATGAGGCGGTGGAAATATGGGAGTCAGCGACTGGTGTCGATTTGTTTCAGTACGATGAAACGGCCGCCTTAACCATCAACTTTATTTACGATGAGCGCCAACAAAATGCCGTGGCGGAAGAGAGTTTTCGTGACCAACTTTCTGAATCGGAAGAAGCCAATGAATCTTTTCAAGATACGTACAACAAACTCTTGGGACAGTACAACACTCTCTTAGACGCATACAATATCCGTCTGGCAGCCTACCAGAAGGCGCAAGAAGCATATGCGGAAATCGTAGATAAATACAATCGTGAAGGGGGGGCACCACCTGATGTGTATGAAGAATTGGAGGCTGAGAGAGAGGAGCTTGATCAAGAGGCGGACGAACTCAATGAAGATTCCGAAAAACTCAATATCTTGGCAAAAAAGCTTAATTCACTGAGTGATAAGGGAAATAAGCTCATTGAGATCTATAATGACAACGTAGAAAAGTACAACAACATCTACAGCGAATCAGAGGAGTTCACGCAAGGAGACTATCAGGCAGATGTCATTAATATTTACTCGTTTGTAAATAACTGGGAGTTGCGTACAGTGCTGGCTCATGAGCTCGGGCACGCCCTTTCACTTGAACATGTGGAGAATGATCGCTCAATCATGTATTACCTAATTGGTGAGCAGCCGCTACAACCTACTTTATCCGAGGAGGATTTGCGCGAGTTTAATCAGGTGTGTGTTGCTAATAGGGAGTGGTGGTACAGACTGGTTAGTTGGATATAATTGATATTATTAACTTTGAAACAAATTTATGGACAATGAATCCCTTTGGCAAAATACCAATATAAAAAAGCTGGTGAGTTTGGTGCTTGTGATGCTCGCGCTGGCTCTGGGTGCGTACACCTATCTGACTCTTAAGCAAGCCAGCTACAGTGTTAATGGTCCGGTGACAGTGAGTGTATCCGGTGAAGGCGAGGTGACAGCTAAGCCAGACATTGGCAATTTTTCTTTTAGTGTAAACACTGAAGCCACGGATGCAACAATCGCACAATCGGAAAATGCGGAAGTTGTGAATGAAATTGTTGCCTATCTTGAAGAAAACGGAGTCGCCGAAGGAGATATAGATACCGGCAACTATAACCTGAACCCGACCTATTCATACGAAAAGGTGGTTTGTAATGAATTTCGTTGCCCGCCTACCGAGCGTGTACAAGATGGTTATGCGGTCTATCAGAGTATAAATGTAAAGGTTCGTGATTTAGACAAAGTGGGTATGCTCATTGCCGGAGTGGGTGAACGTGGCGCTACCAATATCAGTAGACCCAGTTTCAGCATTGACGATCCGGCCAGTTTGGAAAGTGATGCCAAGGCGGCTGCTATCAAAGATGCGCGAGAGAAGGCCGAGCGTTTGGCGGAGAGTCTGGGGATGAGGCTAGGAAAGATTATGTCCTTCTACGAAGATGATGGTTACGGTTATGAGCCATACGCTTATACAGAGTCATATAGCCTGGACGCTACGGTGGCTAAAGTTGTACCGGAGATTCCGGTGGGAGATGATACGGTGCGCGCCAGCGTGAATATCATATATGAATTGAAGTAGACAATGTGCAATATGCAAAAATGTAAAGAGGTGGCTTATTGTCGCCTCTTTACATTTTCAAATAAAGGAGTATTGTTATATCTAAGGAGGCCCGAGAGGGCTTTTTTTAGAAAAATAAGGAGCAGCTCGCTGCAACTGTATTTTCAACTGAGTGCTTTTAGTATCTATCCTTTCCTCTGTCACTGATTTGCAAGGATTGAATTTATAAAAGTGTTTGGTCAAGTAACTAATTTAAACATGAACAGATTTATTAAGTATCTCAAGGATGTGGCCGGCGAATTAAAGCACGTGAAGTGGCCCTCAACCAAGCAAGCAATCATCTATACAGCGCTTGTTATAGGAGTATCTACTCTCGTAGCGCTATTTATAGCAGCCTTTGACTATGTATTTACCAATCTTCTAAACCTAACTATTTAAGTATGGCCAAACAACAGGGAACAGGAGCACGTGAATGGTACGCGATTCATACTTACTCAGGCTATGAAAACGCTGTTGCTAGAAATCTTCGACAACGTATCGATTCGCTTGGTATGAACGATAAGATTTTCGATGTGGTTGTACCCACTGAAAAAAAGATTCGTATAAAGGGAGGCAAGAGAGTAGTCGAGGAAGAAAAAGTGTACCCAGGGTACGTGCTGGTTGAGATGATTGTAGACGATGAGTCGTGGTACGTGGTTCGTAACACTCCGCGTGTAACGGGATTCGTAGGTAGTGGTACTCAGCCGGTACCTTTAACAGAAGCAGAACTGAATGCTTTAATGAATCGCATGAATGATGATACTCCAAAGCACAAAATGGATTTGTCCATTGATGACCTTGTGGTTATTGCCGACGGTCCTTTCAAAGAATTAGAAGGAAAGGTAGGAGAAGTTGATGAAGAGAACGGAAAAGTTAAGGTGTTGGTAAGTATGTTTGGGAGAGAGACTCCCGTTGAGCTCGACTTCCTCCAAGTCAAGAAAGTTTAAAACTTGCAAAATTGGCAATTAGCTTCGTCATTACGTCAAAATAATTCTCGCTGGACCAGTACGTCCCACTTGAATTATTTTTGACTAGATTCCTCGCTACTTATCCAATTTTGAAAGTTTTTACGGAGATAGAATCAGAGTTCATTCATTTTAAGAGATAATGCTAAATAGATTGTCAAAATAGACAATTTTATGTAGGATAGCGGAGCTTCTCATGAGTTGGTGTGATTTGGACTCACACGCAGCTTGTAACAATTAACTTAAAGTATTGTGGCAAAAGAAATAATCAATCAGGTAAAGGTCCAGGCTGAAGGTGGTAAGGCGACACCGGCTCCACCACTAGGTCCGGTACTAGGTCAAGCCGGTATCAATATCGGTGAGTTTGTGAATCAATTCAACGAACAAACCAGAGACCGCATGGGCGAAGTGGTGCCGGTAGTTATTACCGTATACGATGATCGTTCATTCGATTTTGTTTGTAAGACCACTCCGGCCTCACGTTTAATCTTGAAAGCAATTGGTAAACCTAAAGGTTCCGGCAAAAACTTAGTGTCTAAATGTGGTGATATCACTAAAGCACAGATCAAGGAAATTGCTGAAGCCAAAATGGTTGACTTAAACGCCAACGACATCGAACAGGCGATGAAGATTATCGAGGGGACATGTCGCTCAATGGGCGTCCACGTCAAGGAATAACCAACCTTCAAAACTGGCGATTAGCTTCGTCATTACGCTGAAAATAATTCTCGCTGGACTAAAATGTCCCACTTGAATTATTTTCGGCTAGATTCCTCGCTTCTCATTCAATTTTGAAGCTTGATGGAGAAATAAAGGACAACAAAAACCTTTCGGTTAACCGAAAGGTTTTTGTTTTCTTTCAGTTGTGTTATTTTGAGCTGGGTTAAAGTTGAAAGGGAGCAAACCAATGTTGAAGCACATCAACGTTGGGCGATCCTCCCAACGTGCACACTCAAGGAAAGACGCCAAGAAGAAGCACTTTCGTCCGACGGCCGTCGCCGTTATCACCAAGGGCGATAAAGTACTCCTAGTCTATTCTGAGAAATCTAAATCCTGGGGGCCGGTGAAAGGCGGTATCCATAAAGGCGAGTCGCTCATAAAGGCGGTCTGGAGGGAGATCAAGGAAGAAATAGGTCTCACCCCGGAGGACTTTGAAGAACGCTATCGGTATCTCGGCTCGGCTACGGACAAAGGGTTTGCTGGCAAAATGAAGTCTCAAGACTTCGCGAACTGCAAACATCTGCACGTTGTTCATCTGAGGTTGAAACGCCGGCACCGGAAACTCAAACTGGAAGAAGGGAAGATAACCGCCTTCAAGTTTGTGGGCAATCGAGAGTCTTTCATGGCTCTGCCTATGAAGAGTAGGAGACAGCAGATTCTTGTAAATGCCCTACAAAGAGTTGGCATCTCTTGGGCTTGACGAATCTGAGCGACATGTAAACGACCCCTTCGGGGGTCGTTCGTTGTTTACATACCATAAAAAATAGTGTTTAGTAGCAGCGACTGCGAAAGGAGGTAAACATGAGCAGTAGCACATTTCAAATCTACGTCGGCATGGCCCTGACCGAAGCTCCGGAGGAATTCCGGACAACCTTTCAAGACGAGGTGAAGAGCGCTCTAAGAGTACTCGACAACGTCGAGATGCTCGACTTCATCGGTCTTCAAGGAGGAACGGCAGTTGATGTCTTCAAACATGACATCGCCTGCACCACCAAGGCCAACCTCTGCGTCTTCATTGTCGAGCATCCGTCCATTGGACTCGGCATGGAGATCATGCAGCGGTACCACACCATGAAGCCCATGATGATCTTTGCTCGTGAAGGGCAGAAGGTGACTCGCATGGTGACGGGCATGTTGGAACAGCTCAATCAACCACTTCTTCGGTACGAATCGGCTGCGGACATCGTTCGATTGGTAGATGCGTTCCGTTCCGCGTTCTTGGAAGGAGTAGGCGCTCCTGAATAAATGCCACGAAAAGAAAGCGGCCCCGAGGGGCCGCTTCGTTACTTTTTACGGTAGTATGTGACGTGGCGGTAGGTGATCTTCTCATGAGGAATCTCATGAGCTAGCTCATGAGAT
>DFPA01000024.1 GCA_002377025.1 Patescibacteria group bacterium UBA3527 | reverse complement strand
TGTCAATCATTTTCTTAGCTATTCTCGTCGTATATTCTTGTTCTTTCTTAACCATCTTCTCAGCCAGACGCAGATAAGCCGACAATTCTTCTTTGCGCTCACCACGTAGGCCACCTTCTGTGATCATTTTGTAGACACTTTCCCACGGATCCATTCCCTCTTTGGCACTTTCTCCACTCACCTTGATAGGTAGCGATATACCGCTACCCACATTACTAACAGATTCAAAGCCAATAGCGTAGCTCGAGAAATGATCGGTATTGAAAGTCACTGTACGAGCCAGCGTGTCTACCGTAGTTTCAATTACCTCCCAAAGACCGGTGGCTTCGTTGTAGTAGAGAGCTTTAAGAAGGTCTTCTCGGCCACCGAGCGCCACCACCTCATTCGGGTCATAATCGAGTGTGACATCGGTACTGAAAGTACCGTTACGCAAACTAGAGGTAAAATCCCAAAAACCGGCAAGGAAATCGTAGCGTTCCGGAACTTTGCCAAAAGTAGGCTTCTCGTTGTACGGTTCTACGCGAAGAGTGTTACCTTCGGGAAGCAAGTCACTGAAACTGAAGGAAACCCCTTGAGAGGCGAAGCGAAAGGTAGTGGTGGCGGTGCTGAGTGACTTCTCATATACCTTGTCTATACCGGCCCATTTGACCGGCTCATCATAGCGCAAGTAGCCACTAACCTTTAGAAAGGGTGGTGTTGTTGGGGCATTTGATCCTGAGAAACTTCCTCCTAGGGTACGAACACCCCACACGCCCAGATAATTCTCAACACCAGCATTTTTAAAATTACGTAGATTAATATTTGACATCAAAACCCTACCAAGTCTGTCTAAATATTTACGACCTACTCTAACTACTACATCTTTATTCTCCCCATACATCGCATGTGAACCAAGAGCCACATAGCTCGCTACACTATCGTCAACAATGGTCAATTTATTATCATCCCACCTTCTACGTACCGAATCGTACTGCGCGAAGTTGTAAATTTCGTTGAAACCATCATTGTGGTGCGCGGAAAAAGCGACGTATTTTGGTTCTTCCGTTTCCTTGTCTAAGAAGATAAAGACACTTTCCCAGTCACCCTCGTGGTTGTTAAAGCCACCATGCTCAGCCCAATTATTCATGGCGTAGAAGAGCCAGTATTGCAGCACGACGAAGTCGTGCTGCTTCCCGTCACTATCAGTGTATCCGTCCTCCATTTTTCGTGCGTAGATGGTGTTGACCGCATCACCACTGGCAATAAGTGCATCGTATTTCTCCTTCCCTCTACTTAAATTGATTACCCGTGACGTTTCTGGATTGGAAAAAGAAAGATGCCAATTATCAGAACCCTGCTTATTGATGTCACTTATCGTTACCGGATTATTCTTATCGCGAGCTTTAAGTAACGTATCACCATCCCACAGACTACTATCATTCACAAAAGCTTCGACATTCATCGGAAAATAATCCTCTTCAGGGTGGAAATAAAAAGTCGGAGCATACTTTTCTAGCAATGGATCCAAGGGCGGTGCCGGATCCGGCTTGCCACTCACTAGCTTCACATCATCAATGAGAAATTTGGAATAGCCGTCAGGATTGTTCCCCAGCCAACCTCTTTCTACACCGGCCGGATAAAAAGATACCCCGAGCTTGGTCATCTCTGGTTGAAAGTAGTAATTCTTAGAAACATCAGCCTTATTTTCTGTTTCAAAAAACACCTCACCAGTATTCTCATCTACCACCCTACCCCTTACCTTGTCTTCTTCGGCATCAAACTCTAACGACGCAGAATACCAAGTACTGGTGGCTACCTGGTATGCACCCGTACCTGAACCACCATAACTGCCAGGAAACTTCCTCCCGTCTCTGTCTCTAATAACAGTAAAATTATAAGACCGAGGAGTATCAAACGACATTCTGAAAATACTCCTACTCTCAATGCGTGGCAAGGAACTAAAGGTGCGATTTTGCGCAATCAAATCGGGCATATAGAGACCAAAAGACATCGCGCCCCTATCTGCTTCAACAAGCTTTTGTCGCCATGTGAGTTTGAAGCTTTTCTTTGGATCAAAAGCTACGTCAGTATAAAAATAGCGGTTGGGAGTAGTGCTGCTCAGCGCACTATTATAGGCATGTATAAAAAGTGCCTCATCATTGGCAGACCAATACATATTGGAGGGGTTGTCGGTAGTCCAACCCGGATCTTTCGAAAAATCTTCTTGGTAGATAATTGTCTCTTTGGCCAAGACAAATAGAGGCAAGAAGAGGAACAAAAGAAAAAGTTTGTAATTTACTACTCTTAGCAAAGTTAATTTTCAACTATGTAAATAAACTCTCCTGTTGGTGCTGTGCTAAATTGACCTAGCCCCCGAAGGTTTCCTGTAAGTAGATTTCCATCATCCAGAATTTCATCTATTTTTTGCATTGAATCATTAGGTATGGTTCCTGAATTATCGTTACTGTTCGTACCCGGAGCGTCGTCATCGACAAAGACGTACATCTCTATATCAGAATCTGACGTATCAATATTACCTGAACCAACCGTCAAATGACCTCCCCATTGATGGGTGTAGTCGGATAAATTGACTCCAAAATACGGACCTCTCCAGCCTGCATGATTCGCTACATTGGTACTTAACGGATCCTCGCTTTCAAGACAAGATAAGTCGCAGGTATAGGGTGGAAACTGACCAGTATCTATTCTGTACATATTGACAGCATGACGTAATTCTTGCAGCTGTGCTGCCGTTTGTTTTACCCTAGCATTCTCTCTGGCTATACTTAATGAACCCAAAACAACACCGGCCAAGACCGCAATTATAGAGATGACCACGAGAAGTTCAATAAGAGTAAAGCCTCTTCCGTTTGATTTCATATACTCAGTATAACAACAACCTGCATTACATACTTTTGGTTTGTCTACCTAAGTAAACCAAAGCTGCCTGTAATACATCTTTGGAATTTTGATGAGTCAGCAAATCCATCGTTTCTGATTCGACACACATTCTTATCTCCGCAATTTCACGTGGTTGAGTAATTTTAAAATCAATTCTATCCAAGTAGCCAAGATAATAAGTAACTGTCTTTTCTACCAACTGTCGCTCATGCTTGAAAATATAGTGAATGTCGTGAAAAAAACCTGGATCGAGTATAGCTCTAAGACCAGTCTCTTCCTCCAGCTCACGCAAAGCTG
>DFPA01000020.1:1225-7457 GCA_002377025.1 Patescibacteria group bacterium UBA3527 | reverse complement strand
AAGCTTCTTCCCTTTCTTCATACCAAGGTATGTACCCTTCACTACCGCTCCAGATACTGTAGGAGTACCGACCTCACCGTTTTTCATTAAAACTTCGGTAAATTCTACCTTGTCTCCTTCTTTGTGCTCGCCAAGTAGCTCAACCTCTACAATATCTTTTGGAGACACTATATATTGCTTGCCGCCAGTCGCGATTACAGCAAAGTCCTTTGATTCCTTTTTTTCTGACATAAAGTTTCTTTAGTGGCCGCTATAGTACAAGAAAACCTTGCATTTCGCAACCTATATACTGTTTTACTCTGCTTTGAGACCGAAAGATGTTGTGACTATGTCGTATTCACAGCGTAGCGAATACATTGAAGGGTTACAACATCTTTCGGTCCACTTACTCAGGTTGAGTGGGTTTATCTAGCTCTAGTACTTCAACACCCACTGTTTCACCGGTAATGCGAGTGATGTCTTTGTCTATTTTGTTAAGCTCTTTGTAGCCGACGTTGTAGTGCTTCACAGTGGTTGCGAGTGTATTACCGAGCTTTTTGTAGTACTCTTCGTAGCGATCAATGTGTCTGGAAAGCTTTTCAACATTCTTGATAATGTCCTGAGCTTTTTCCTCTATCTCCAAAGCTTTTAGGCCCTGCAAAACCGTTTGGAGATAAGCCAAGAATGATGTAGGCGAGACAATTATCACCTTATGCTTCCCTGCCGCTCTTTGGATCATATTTTCTTCAGCTGCGCCGACTTTATTGGAGAGTAGATCGTAGTAAATACCCTCGTGCGGAATAAACATGAAAGCAAAATCGGTAGTCTTCTCTGCCGGACGAATATACTTAGCTGTTTCCGCTATACGGAGCTTAAGGTCATTTATAAAAGCTTTTTCATACTGAACCTTATCACTACCGTCAGGTGCCTCTATGTAGCGATTATAGTTCTCGAGCGAAAACTTGGAGTCTACCGGTATTACCTTTCCCTTAACAAACACGGCCGCATCAACAATGTCCCCGTCATCAAACGCATATTGCATTTGATAACTCTCGGGTGGCAGTACATTGTTTAATACCGTTTCTAAGTAATATTCGCCAAGAACACCCCGCTGCTTAGGGTTTTTAAGAATGTTTTGCAATTCCTTAAGTTGGTCAGCCACCTGAAAAACCTGCTTACTACTCTCTTTTACCTCGGTCACATTCTTAATCACATCACGAATTTGCTCATTTACCTCCTTACTGATCTCCTGCATCAATTCCTTGCTATCGCGGAACTGCATTCTACTTCCTTCTTGCACCGCTTTGTTACCTTCAGTGAGCTTTTGATCGACAATATTGTGAAGTTGTTGGAGCTGTTGTTGCAACAACACCATACCACCTTCACCTTCAGCTGTTTCACCTTTTAGAAATAAGCTATAAAACAATAGCCCAAAAATGGCCAAAAGTAGTAATACAATGAGGATCTCCAAAATTCCCATATTAATGTAATTTTATCACACTTAAGCCGGAGAATGGTGGGTGGAAAAAAAATGCATTTTACAAAACTCCACCATCATAAATCCGATGCCGGCGAAAGCAAATATCAAGGCAATCACAAATGCCGGTAGTGGAGTATACGAGAGTAAATCTCTCATAAATGGAATCGCCAAGGCGCCAAAGAGCGCTATAAAGCTCAACGCTAAAGAGATGAAGAAAAATCTATTTGCAAGGAAAGGGGTGCGCCATACTGGAGAGTGTAAAGTACGGAAGGCAAAAGCAATAAACAAAGAATCAATGGAGATGGACAAAAACATCGCGCTGCGTAGCTCATCAAGCGGCATACCCAAACTTATTAAGTAAAAATAAAGACTAACCGTAATGGCACTCAAAACCACGATCACTAGTGCCAAAAAAGACAGCATGGTTTTTGAGAGGACCCCCTCCTCATGCACGTCCCTTGGAGGGCGCTTCATCGCCCCTTTCTCGCCCTTTTCAAAAGCAAAAGCAATACCCATCAAGCCTTCTTCTACAATATTCGCCCAAAGGATTTGTACCGGCAGAAGCGGTGCTGCCATACCAGCTACAAGCGCTGAAACTATCAAAGCTACTTCAGTGAGTGAAGTAGCCAATAGATAGCCAATGATTTTTCTTAGATTATCAATTATTCTTCTCCCTTCTTCAATGGCATAGTAAATGGTGTTGAAGCTATCCTTCATTAAAATGAGATCAGAAGCTGCTTTTGCTACTTCAGTGCCGGAGCCGATAGCTACTCCAATATTAGCCTTTCTGAGTGCTGGCGCGTCGTTGATACCATCACCTGTCATGGCCACTATCTCACCATGGCGCTGAAGTATTTCAGTCAAACGCATTTTCTGTTTCGGGAGTACTCGTGCAAAAACATGAATGTGTAAAAGAGCGTTCATTATTTCACTATCAGACATACTCTCTAGGTCACGGCCGGTCAGGACGGTTTCGTGCGGGCCCGCGATTCCCACGTGCTTAGCAATGTAGAGCGCAGTTTGTGGATTGTCACCTGTTACCAGTACAATTTTGGCACCCGCTTCTAACACCCCTGCAATAGATTTCTTCACACTTTTACGCACCGGATCGTTCAATATTAAAACGCCGGCAAAAACTAACTCCTCGAGTAAAGATTCTTCTCCAATGTCTTCGATACTACTTTCCTGTACTTCCTTATAAGCAATAGCAATAAGTCTTTTACCATTACTCGTCTCTGTTGTTATAGCCTCCAATAGTGATTCACGCTCTTCTTCCAAAAGTACCTTTTCGCCCGATTCGCCTATCACTTTATCGGCTTTTTCCAAAATGAATTCAGGAGCACCATTGATGCACAGTCGGTACTTATTACCAACGGGAGAAAGACCGGCAGCGAAACGTTTTTCGGAAGTAAAAGGCAAATAATCCACCCTGGTCTCCTTTAGAGAATCTTCTCGCTTAGTCAAACCTATATCTATAGCTACTTCCAAAATTGCCTTTTCGACTCCATCTCCGCGCAAAACTCTTCTGCCATTTACTTCATCAACATAGGAATCGGTAGCACATAAAGCCATATCAAAAAGGTCGACTATCGTTTGATTCTCGTGCCAGGCTTTCTCGTCACTTTCTATAAGTCCCCCATGTATAACACCAGTCACTGCCATGTTACCCACTGTCAGCGTGCCTGTCTTGTCGGTTAGTACATAAGTGGTAGAGCCGAGTGTTTCGGCTGCCAACAAATTACGGACCAGTCCATTTTTTCGTAAAATAGCCTCCATCCCCACGGCCAGTATAATTGAAACCGCCGCCGGTAGACCTTCCGGTATAGATGCCACTGCCACAGCAACCGCCAAGAGTGCCACGTCGTGCACCGACTGGCCGTTTATGATACCCAAAACAACAGTCAATGAGACCAAAGCCAGTATTATATAGATAATCACCTGTGACACCTTGGTCATTTCGTGCTGGATTGGCGTCTTTACATCTTCAATTTCAGTCAAACTCTTTGCTAGTGCACCCATTTCTGTCTGATCACCGATGGCTACTACCACTCCGACACCATATCCATCGGCTACAAATGTACCTTTGTATGCCATATTGACTCTATCGGTAAGATGTACCCCGACAGAAAGAGGCGTTGTGCTCTTTTTAACCGGTACCCATTCACCGGTAAGTGGTGATTCATTGAGTGTTAAATTGTTGGTATCAACCAAACGTACATCAGCCGGCACTTGTACTCCAGCTTGTAGCTCCACAATATCACCCTCAACCAGCTCTTCTATAGCAACTTGATGACGAGCACCATCACGAAAAACAGTGATTATGTGAGTTTCAGACTCAGACAACTTTTCAAATGCTCGTGAAGCCTTTCCCTCTTGAAAAATACTAATAGCAATAGCCAATAGTAAAACCAAGCCAATAACTGACGCGTCAACGAATTCCTCCAAAGCTGCAGTGATAGCAAGTGCAAAAAGAAGCACCACAGATAACGGGGCTTTGAGTTCTTCTGCAAACTTGGTTATAAGAGACCGGTGCTTAGGTTTGGTAAACACATTCAAGCCGCTTGCTGCTCTGCGGGCTAAAACTTCTTCGTGAGAAAGACCTTCTTCTCTCACGCCTAAAACAGCCAACACCTCCTCCACTGCGTGAGCATGCCAAGCGTATTTTGGAGCTATTGCTTCCTCCTCCATCAATGATACCGTGTCTTTTTTACCAAACAACATAAGAACTATAAATCTCCCAACTTAATGCTATTATAGCAGTAAGATAAGTAACTAGATTAAGGTTATGAGTAAACATGAGGAAATCAAGGCATCACTGCCTGAAGTAATGAAATCTAAGGACGAAGTCAAACTTCGTACACTTCGCAGCATGCTGACGGCCTTCACTAATGAATTGGTGGCCTCCGGTAGGACTCCCCAAGACTGTCTCACTGACGAGGATGTAGTAAAGGTAATAAAACGCCTAGCCAAACAAAGAAAAGATTCTATTGAACAATACGAAGCAGCCGAAAGACAAGATCTGGCAGACCCGGAGAAGGCAGAGCTTGCAGTGCTAGAAACCTATCTTCCCCAGACCATGAACCAGGACGATATTCATAGTATTGCTGAAGCCAAGAAATCGGAGCTCGGAATAGAGGATAAAAGTAAAATGGGGGTACTGATTGGTGCTGTTATGAAAGCAACTGCCGGCAATGCCGATGGAGGTGATGTAAAAGAGGTTGTGGAGTCGCTTTTTGAGTAGCATGGGCTTTGAAGGAACAGGGAGAGATGAAAATAACAGTATTGACGCTATTCTAGCTCGCCTCAACTCCGGTGAGAGCAAGGCGCGAGAGCCACTAATAGACACAGAAATCGACGGGCTTGTGTGCAAAGTGTTTGCCACAGAAGACAGTGGGGCTTTCAATGTATACATTGAGGGCAAGTCTTACTTAGTTAGACAATCTGAAGATGGTGAAATAATCATTGCAGACTCAAGCCAATCCAATCAAAACGCCACCGAAACAGGAAAAGAGCGAAAGGTCATCCATAAAATTTTCAAAGATATGCCTACACCACCTTTACACTAGCGCTATTTATGGTATAAAAGTAGTAGAAAATATCAACCTGTTATAAGGCGAGGTAACATGGGCATCAAAGTGTCATTCCCCCTCAGTAACGGAATGATCGTTACTGCAACCGAAAAAAACGGTCGGCTACAACTTATTTATGGGGGCATTGAGCTGCCTATGGAAAGTGTGGCTGGACGCGTCAAAACTGCTGGCCAGGAAGCCCTGGACAAAGCAAAAGGAGGACCACGACTTGTTTACGTCAGACCAAATTGCTGACGCCTACATTCTTGCCTTGCAAAAGCATCGTAGGAATAAAGGACGTCCATTGCGTCCACTGCGTGACGCTGACTACCGGGTATTAAATGACCTGGCAAAAAAAGTGGGAGACGGCTGGCGTGACTACCAATTCATCTCCCGAGACGACTCGAACAAGAAAGTCTACCACGAATGGAGGAGTGAGTTTCTGGACCAGATCGGCAAAGAGCAGGGCTGGCACCGGACAACTCGCAATCTCTACGGGAGTATGCTTGCAACGCTCCTGAACTGGAGGAGAAAAGGTGTCTCCAAGCGCACCGAGAAGAATCTGAAAGTACTTCGCCCTGGTGCAGAGCTCTTTCTGTCACTTCTGAATAACCATCAACCAAGACTGCTATGAGGAGAGCAAAAGTGAATATGTACGCCACTATCGAAACTTCTGGAAATTGCTACTTCCGGCTGGTCACCGTCGGAGTAGAAAACGTTGCCAAAGTGCCCACCTGGGAAGCGATCGGCGCCTTCCTAACCGACCTCGCCTACAAGGGTGTCGTCGAGATCGCTAAATTCGACGACGGCTCGGCGGAATACTGCTTCGCTACCCTGCAAACCGACGAAAGCAAAATCCTTCAAGGTCTCAAGTGGGCCACGCAGAATCAGGAGCTTCAGCTCAGCTGAACTACCGCGATGGCAAGAAAAAGAAGGAAATACAGGGGGCTATGGGTGCCCATGCAGTTCCCACCAACCTGGGACTGGCACTCATGCGACACTACCGGAAAGTTTTTCTACACTGTGGGCTTCAACACCTACATTAGAAAATCGCCGAAAGGCTACTTTCTGGTCTTGGACCATCCCGACACCGAGGCAGGTGCGATATGAGCAAGAGCCTGAGGCGCGTGCGTGCCTCAGGACTTTTTTATTGCCCTATAGAAAATACCCATTTAAAGTACCATTTAAATGGTACTTTCTTTTT
>DFPA01000020.1:345-892 GCA_002377025.1 Patescibacteria group bacterium UBA3527 | reverse complement strand
CGGCCGAGTTTCAAAATTCATCTATTTCCTTAGCGTCATTCAATGCAAACTCCCCTATCTTGGTGCGTCGCAGCGAATACAAACAAGTCGGAACTCCAAGCCTTTTGCCTATTTCTTCAGCCAGTGAGCGAATGTAAGTACCGCTACCCACCTTGAAACGTATGTGTAATATCAGTTTGTTCTGTCTCTGGTGACTAAATTTAACGTCGAGTAGCTTGGCCTCGTGCACCATCATTTTACGAATCGGCACATCTTCTACTACCTCACCCTTCATCTGTGCACTCCTTGCTCTTTTGTACATCGGTACGCCGTCTTTCTTAATGGCAGAATAGGCAGACACCGGCAGTTCCTGCTCTCCCGTAAGTCCATGCAGTACATTCTCTACCTCAATCATATCTACCGAAGAAACATTGCACTCTTCCACTATATCTCCCTCCTGATCAGCAGTCGTGCGGGACTCTCCTAGAATTACTTCCGCTTCATATTCCTTATCGAGCTTTATGTATTCTGAGAGTTTCTTTGTTCCCTCTTCCACCCCAAGTATCAT
>DFPA01000020.1:0-187 GCA_002377025.1 Patescibacteria group bacterium UBA3527 | reverse complement strand
CTCAATCATATCTACCGAAGAAACGTCGCACTCTTCTACTATCTCACCTTCTTGATCTCCAGTAGTGCGCGATTCACCAAGTATTATCTCTGCTTCATACTCCTTATCGAGCTTTATGTATTCAGAAAGCTTCTTAGTCCCCTCTTCTACACCAAGTATCATAAGTCCCGATGCTAAAGGGTCTAAA
>DFPA01000062.1 GCA_002377025.1 Patescibacteria group bacterium UBA3527 | reverse complement strand
GGGTCTTTTGGTAAACAACGCTCCCGGGAGTGACATGAATCTCGATCCTGACAAGGTGAACGCGTACAAAAAGTTTGCCAACAAACTCTGGAATATTACTCGTTTCACTTTGGATAATTTGGATGATTTTAAGGCTGGTGGCGAAATGAATGAGCAAGACCAAAAAGAAGTGGCACTTTTGACGGAAACTGTGGCAAGTATTACCGCACAAATGAACAAAGACCGCTTCGATATCGCCGCGGAAATGACTTACCACTTCGTCTGGCACCATTTCGCTGACAAACTTATTGAAGAAGCAAAGCCAGCTCTTAATGGAGATAATATTGAAGCGAAGCTTTCTAAGCAAAGACTGTTAGTAGAGTACCTCACCACTTCCCTCAAAATTCTCCATCCATTCATGCCTTTTGTTACAGAGACAATTTGGCAAAAATTACCTAAGAATGTGAAAGATTGTGACATGTTGATGGTGGCAAAGTGGCCTCATGGCGAATAGTTCGAGGAAAGACCTCGAACTAGTTGTGATGATGATACGAGGAAAGGCCGGCGCCGAAGGCGCCGGCCTTTCCTCTTGCGCTATTTCATACTCCTTGCTATATTCACCAGCGAACAAGCACAAGCTGGGAGGACAAAATGATTTTCCGTATTCACCGCGATCTGACTCAAAAGAATTCGATTGGTTCGAGGCAAGGCCTCGAACTACGTTCGGAATGCGGCATTCTGGTGAAAATCGAACCGGGGAGCCGTCGAGGATGGAAAAATGGAGCGTATTACGGCGAGATCGCCGAAGATACGCCCGGTTCAGATCTATATCGCAAGGGTCGATTGGTCAACTTCAGACCACGCATCGACCCGATCAAAGGAATCGGGGTACTGATCTGCCCTTAAGGGCCCTGGGCCGGCCGTGCATTCTGCACGGCCGGCCCTCAATGTTTTTGCTACAATAAACATATGAATTCGTCCGATTTTGCGGTAGCTTTTGTTTCCGGTCTCATCCCTGCACTCTTTTGGCTTTGGTTTTGGTTGCGAGAAGACAAAGAGAGGCCAGAGCCTTGGGGATTGATTTTATTAGCTTTTGTTTCCGGCATGTTGGTAGTGCCCTTAGTACTACCTCTTCAGCAACTCGCAATGGAGCTATACCAAGGAGATATTCTAGTGTTTGTTTGGGTGATAATAGAGGAGGTTTTGAAATATGCAATCGCACTCATAGTAATACTATGGCATAAAGCAGTCGATGAACCTATCGACCTCATTATATATATGATAGCGGTAGCACTTGGTTTCGCTGCTCTGGAGAATGCTCTTTTCTTATTTGGCCCATTAACCACCGACACCATTGCCAGCACTTTTATAACCGGCAATTTCCGGTTTTTAGGGGCTACCCTACTACATGTACTGGCTTCAGGCACTGTTGGTGCTCTGCTGGCACTTGCCTACTACAAATCAGATGCTATGAAGATTATCTACGGTTCCATTGGATTACTTATGGCTATCATTCTTCATTTTCTTTTCAACTTCTTTATCATGGACGCTAGTGGTGAAACTATTCTCGGTGTATTCCTCTTTGTTTGGCTTGGTATCATTATGCTTTTCTTAATTTTTGAAAAAGTAAAACTTTTGGAAGCACGTCATGGTACACCTTTTCCAAAATACAAATAATAGGGCTGTTATTCACACTATTATTCTTCAGTACAAGAACAACAACTCTAAAAAATGGTAATCTTTAACTATGAAGAAACCTTCTTTTTTCCAGCGTCTAACGGGTAGGGTTGACGTTGATGAATACGATGAAATTCTAGACCGACCATTCGACGGTAGCGCTGAACCGGAAGAAATTTACGAAGATGACGAGTCTGAGTGGCATGGTAATGAAGGTCCGGAAGTACCGGAAGAAGGTGAGCTGCCGGTAGATATGTATCAAACCGGTGAAGACGTAGTGATTCGTGCGCTGGTTGCCGGCGTATCACCTGATGACCTTGATATTTCTATCACTAGAGATATGGTAGTGATTCGTGGCTCCAGAGAAGAAATCCAGGAAACTGCAGACGAGGATTACTTTCACCGTGAACTTTTTTGGGGTACTTTTTCACGAACTCTTATGCTTCCGGAAGAAATTGTTATCGATGAATCGGAGGCTCTCGAAAAGCATGGCCTCCTAGAAATACGCCTCCCTAAAGTAGATAAAAACCGTAGTACTCATTTGAAGGTAAAATCCGGCCATAAGGCATAACTGGAATGAACAAAGGCTGGTCTTTTTAGGGCCTGCTTTTCTTGTGCTTGGGGTCGGGCTCGAACCGACGACTTCATCCTCTTCAGGGACGCACTCTACCAACTGAGTTACCCAAGCAAGTGAGAATTATCATAGCACATTATGTAAATTTTTTAAGCTATTCTGGTGACTGTCCGTAAGTACCTAAAGCCTCAGAAAAAATCCTAAAGCCCGGTACTTCCTTTATACCTGTCTGGAAAGTATCGTAAGAAGAACCAAGGGCGGTGAAATAAGGCTCTAAGAGATAGAAATACAAAGCAAAAGGCAATCCGAGTAACGCTAAGTACCAGACTACTCTAACCCAAAACCCCAATACACCATTGCGGTGAATCTTCCGAAGTAAACGATTGTTTTCTTGTAAAAGCTCAGCGTTTTGTTCAATAAGCTCACGCATTTCCGATTTAACTGTTTCTTTTCCCATTGGTAAATTATAGCACTCTAAAATGTAAATACACGCCGTTAGGAACAGTGGTCTAGACTTACAAATATGCTACAGTATTAGCCATATTGCCCTGGTAGTTCAATGGATAGAACAACGCACTCCTAACGCGTCGATCTAAGTTCGATTCTTAGTCAGGGCACAAATAAAGGAATAGGGCTCTAGAGCCCTATTCCTTTATTTGTGTTGCAGGCCAAAAACTACATTCCGAGCAATTCTTTGACTTTACTTTCATCAAATCCTACCACCACATCGTCATCAATACGTATCACCGGCACACCCATTTGTCCGGTTATTTCTACCATTTCCGCTCTTTTTTCCGGGTCGGCTGATACGTCAGCTTCAGTGTATTCAATATTATTATCTGCAAAAAACTCTTTGGCCGCATGGCAGTAATGACATGTCGGCGTTGTATATATTGTTATATTAGCCATATAGGAAATTCTAACACGCTACCGCCAGAAGTGATACCATTTTTTTTGCTTAGACAGGGGAGCTTCTTCAGAAGTTTCTTCGTTCACTTCACCCACGATCACTACGACCTGCTCTCCTTCTTTTATCATGTCAAAATTCTCCCTGATCTTAGCTTCGAAACTGGCATCACTACTGAGGTATTCTATTTTTTTCTCCAGTTCGGCTTTTTTATTCTCTAACACACTTCTCTCTTGCTCAATTTCACTGCGTTTAAGTGCCGCGTCCTGCATCGTATTGAAATGCTTCCACAAATTCAAGGAAAGGAGTACGCACAAATAAAACACAAAGACAATTAAAAGTCTAATCACAATTAATTTAAGAAGGTTTCTCTTACTACCGATAGCCATGTTAGGATTATAGTATGTATGGACCAAAATCGAAAAAAATCATTAAGTGGATTTGGGGAATAATTGCGGTATTGATAGCTGCCAGTATGGTTTTGACTTACTCCGGTGGGCTTGGTTTCTAAGGAAAGACGTTAGCTGTTTGTCTGCCAATTATTCGTCTGATTTTATGAGTTTCATGAAAACTTCCGGGGGAATGTGAACACGACCTCTTGCTAGCATTTTTTGCTTGCCTTTCTTTTGTTTTTCTCGCAGTTTCATTTTGCGAGTAATATCACCACCATATAGTTTGGCAGTTACATCTTTTTTCATAGCCGAAAGTTTCTTGGTGGCAATTATCTTACCCATTACCTTCGCTTGAATCTTGGTGACGAACATTTGTCGCGGCAGTGTGTTATATATCTTCTCCACAATCGCCTTGGCCTCTGTATCGGCACGCGCTATACCAACTACTCGCGAGAGAGCGGGTACCACTTCCTCAGCCACCAACACATCCAAGCGGGTCACATTGGCAGGCCGAAGTTCGGCAATTTCGTAAGAAAGTGACGCATAGCCACTACTAACATTTTTGAGTTTATCGAAGAAACCTCGCATCAACTCTCTTAGGGGCATTTCGATGGTAAGTAGAGTGCGACCGTCACCAAACACTTCCGTATCAATCACTCCGGCCTCGTGCTCATAAAGAAGCGTCATCACCCCTCCCATATAATCACTTGGCATAATTATCTGACCTAAAACCCATGGTTCGCGAATAGTGACTTTGTCACCATGTTCGGGAAAACGCGATGCTGCATAAATACTTTCAATCTTTCCATCAGACCAGGTGACTTCATACGCAATAGAGGGAGAAGTAATTGTTAATTCCAAATCAAACTCCCGACGTAATCTCTCGGTGACGATTTCCAGGTGAAGCATGCCCAAAAAACCGCAACGAAAACCTCTTCCGAGCACTCCCGAGGACTCTTCTTCATAAGAAAGAGAAGAGTCAGAAAGTCGTAGCCTATCGAGTGCTTGTCGCAAAATCGTGAAGTCGTCTTGGCTTTCTGGAAAAACACTGGCCCATACCACCGGTAAAGGTTCTTTGTACCCTGCCAGTGCCGGAGAATTGGATTTTTCCAATCTCAGCGTATCACCCACATTTGCCACTCCCGGCTCTTTGATACCTGTTACTATATAGCCTATCTGGCCTGACCCAAGACTATCTACCGGTTTTTCTGTCGGCGAAAGTACCCCGACCTCCAGCGCAATGAAAGTGCGACCGCTGGCGCTAAATTCCAGCTTATCTCCCTTTTTTACTTCCCCGTCAAAAACACGCTGATAGACAATAATGCCACGATGATTGGAGTACTGGAAGTCAAAAATTAACCCTCTGTACTTCTCCTCCTTACTTTCTCTCGGTGGCGGCACCTTAGCACAAATTGTATCGAGAAGCTCTTTTATTCCCTCACCTGTTTTACCTGAAGTGAGAAGAATGTCCTCCACTGCACACCCAACCAATTTACAAACCTCATCACTTACTTCTTCTACCCTGGAGTGAGGCATGTCAATTTTGGTCAAAACCGGGATAATGGTCAGGTTTTGATTTTTGGCCATTTCCAGAGTGGTGAGAGTTTGTGCCTGTACTCCTTGAGTACTATCGACAAGGAGCAAAACGCCCTCCACTGCGTTTAACGCTCGTGAAACTTCGTAGGAAAAGTCAATGTGACCGGGAGTGTCAATAAGATTCAAAATGTATTCCTCTCCTTCTTGTTCATCACCCGTTTTTACTTCAGTTGCAGCACGTGGTGAAGATGATGGAGGAGACGTACGTTTTGGTACGGTGACTGACGTATCGGGATCTTGCAACACAGCCGATGAAGACAAAAAAGGACGATAGGTCATTACTACCGGTTGCATTTTTATGGTAATCCCTCGCTCACGTTCAAGATCCATGGAATCCAACACTTGTTCTTTCATGAGCCTTTTTTCAACCGTGTGAGTAACCTCTAGCATTCTGTCCGCTAAAGTACTCTTGCCGTGATCTATATGAGCTATAATGCTGAAATTTCTTATCTGCACGGCCTTAATTTACCCTAAAAACGAGTTAAATGCTATTTTCTTCCTTTATAACATCGGTCTTAAATATCTTTCTCTCTAAAGCATCGCATACTTCAATCAATGTACGAGAACGTACAGCGGTATACCCAAGAATAACTCCGGCAACCCCCACAATACCGGCCAATAAACCTTGCAAGAAAATACCGATAAAGGTACCGGTATTGAGACCATCTACAAAAAACTGTAGCGCTGAGTATGCAGCACCGCCACCGACAAGAGCCGCGAACCCCGCTTGCCATGACTCCTTATACAAACTACGAAGTGACAATCCAAACCTAATACGCATAAAGAGAAGGAGTAGTAAGCTCTGCAAAATAAGCCCGGCAGCGTATGAAAGAGCAAGAAACAATACTTCTGTCCCAACCACATCTTCGACACGCAATAACGCTGATAAAAATACTGAGACGTTGGCACTGCTGGAAATAAACAAATTCCCAATGGCTGCAAATGACAACGTTGCTATGGCAGTAAAAATACTGATGAACAATGGAGTCGACGTGTTGTTGCCGGCATAGAAACCGCGAATCAATAGCAAATTGACTGCCTGTGCACCGAGTGAGAATATAAACACAGCAAAAACAGCAGCCGTGAGGCGGGTATCGCTCCAGTCAAATTGTCCGCTACCAAGTATTACTCGTACTAATTGGGCTCGTAGCACTATACACAAAACCAATATCGGTACAGACCAAAATATGATATGTCGCAACGCGATAAGGATATGATGTCTAAATTTCTCCATATCACCATTGGTAAACAAGTAGGACAGTGTGGGAAAAGCTGCAATAGAATAACTCATTCCGACAACTGCCAAGGGTACTGATTGGAGATTGAAGGCCAGCTGAAAAACCGAAACTGAACCGACAGCCATCATACCGGCAATACTAACAAGTACCAATAACACTATTTGATTGAGTGAAAGAGTTAACGCTCTTGGAATTGAGCTACGCAATACTTCCACCACATCAGCTAGTCGAATATAAAGAGACAGGGTCGGCCTCATAGTACTTTTACGCACTAGAGGCCACTGCACGGCCATGTGCATAAGAGCGCCTAACACTACTCCATACGCCAAACCCTCCAGACCAAATACTGGATAGAGCAACACAATGCCTATAATAATTCCCAGGTTGTACAAAATAGGACTAAGAGCGTAAAGAACAAAGCGATGACTAATTTGCGTCACTACACCAAACAGACTGGAGATGCCGAGAAACAATGGTTGTAAAAGCAGTATTCGCGTCACACTCACCAAAAGATCGGTGTCATTTATACCCGGAAAAATAGTTGGCACCATAACCGGTACATAAATGAATACAATTGCCGCCAAAAGAGTATAAGCGACTATAAAGAAGTTGGATATACTCGTGAGAAAACGACCTGTATTGGCTTCGCCACTGTATTGTTGATGTCTTGTTATAAACGGTATCAATACATAGATAGATAGTGCAGAAGCAAACAAAACAAACATGACGTCAGGGATCCTGAAAGCAGAGTAATAGATATCGAGAGTTTCACCTGCTCCAAACTCGCCGGCCAATAGTCGGTCTCTCAGTAGGGCCAGTATTTGCGACCCAAAGGTAAACGCGGCCAAAATGTACGCGGCTTGGTGCAAGCCGCGTACCTCTCGAAAAACAAATCCAATGACTCTGCGTACCATTAGAGTTTAGGAATCTTCGCCTTCTTCCGGAACAGTATTAACTGTTGAAACCAGATCGGTATCAGGACTTTCATTAGTGGAAACGGTACTATCCTCCTCTACTATTTGTCCGTCACTTAAGTCTGTAATCTCTGTAGGAGCTGCTCCCAGGTCGATATTTCCAGCTTTTACCGCATCAATTATCTCCTGTATACCAGTGTTATCAGGACTTAAGTCTCTCACGGTTTCCAAGTCTGCTATCGCTCGGGAATTTTCTTCTAGCTGAAGATAAGAAACCGCACGGAAGTAAAGAGCGTTAGCATAGCTCGGATTAAGTAGAATTGCCTCACTAAACGCATTCACTGCGTTTTGATGATCTCCAGACTCAGCCAATAGAAGTCCCAGTTGGTAATATCGAGCTGGGTTTCTTGGGTCTAGGCTGATAGATGCTCCGGCCGCAGCAACTGCTTCATCTAGGTTACCTTGGCTGATTTCGATATTGGTAATGAAATCTATCGCGGCAGTATAGTTACTTTTCATTTGTAGCGCCTCCAATGCCTTAGCGCGAGCTCCTTCTACATCGTCTGTAACGAGCGCCAGCTGTGCTTCAAGTAGTGGTATCTCCGGATTATTTGGGTTGTACTTACGCGCATTGGCATAAGCCTCATTGGCCAAATCTACCGATCCTTCAACTCCTACTCTAGCCATAAAGGTATAAATGTTACCCAAAAGCTGCCAGTTGCGATAATCCGTCTCATCCTCGCTGGTTGCAAGACGAGCAGCATTAACACCATCTATCATGGAGGATTGAAACTGTTGTTGCTGCGACTGGGTTGGTTCGGCAACATTAAGAAGTGCCTGCATCTTAGCCAATTGGTAAGATGCGATTTCTCTGGCAAACACATCATTGCTGAATTGCTGGTAAGCAGAAACGATTTTGTCCTCAGCGACCTCTATATTGCCACCTTGTACCAGTTCATTGACTGCGCTACTGAAGTTGTGAAGTGATGCAAAATGCTGACCAAGAAAGTAAAGTACACTAATTGAACCGACAATTATTACCATCACACCACCAACCAACAAGAAACTTAGTTTGCGGTTATCTAACACAGATATTTGCAGCGCACGTTTGTTACTGGCCACACTTTGAGCTCCAAAAAATACTCCGCTACACACCGCTGCCAGCATAATAATAGTAGTACCGGGAGTGTAGATAAAGCCGGAGAACCACAAGTAAAGAGCTGCCACAAAAGAAGAAGTCACCACAAAGTTCCATATCGGATCACTTACGGTATTGGCAAATATGTAACGTAATCCTGTGTATAAGAACCATCCAAGAAATACGAGCCATGCGACCACACCTAATATACCCATTTCAACAGCCATTGTGAGAGCATAATTACTGCCGGATTGGAAGTCAGTATTCCAGAAATTGGTTTGATTGATAGATTGATCTTTGTATAAGTTCCAAGCATCACCAAACTTATTGGTACCAATACCAGTAAGGATGTTTTCACCATAGACAGCGCGAGTGATGTCCAGGGTAGCACCCAAAGAAGGGCGTACTTCTATGAAGTTCACACCGGTAGCATTGTTAACAAGTCCACCGATCACTGATCCACCGATAATAAAGAGTACACAAGTAGAAAACACTACCAATGCCAAACCGACTCCAATAGCAGTTTGTTGGTTGTTGGATTGCACAAGCTCCGGAGTGCGACTGAGACGTTTCTTGATGATAGTAAACATCAAAACCGCCAAGCTAATGAAACCGAGAATAAGCCAGACTGCGAAGAAATTCACTACCGCCAGCATTAGGAGCGCAATACCGGACACACCCAAGAACAGGGCCTTTCCCCATTTAGACAATGGGAGCTGTTCAATAGCAATCATTGCGATAATTATCACCAACCCAAAGAAAATAGCGATATTATTCCAGCCTCCGATAGGAGATGATGTGGCATTTACAAACAAATTAAAGCTGAGGAAATCGACCCCAAAGATAAAACGAAGTAAATGGAACAGCCCCAACACCAATGCGCTCACACAGAGTACAACGTAAAGCTTTATTGCACTTGATTTATTGACACCTAAAGCGGAAGCCACGGTACCGGCAAGCGCCATCACTAGAAGCGCAGCGGCAGTTTGCATCCCAAAAGAATTACCAATGAAAGCATCATATATATCACCGGAAAGTCCGGCACTGACCAGTGCCGCGGCGGCCACTCCCCACATAGAAATAAGTCCGACAGAAGGACGGAACTTCATGACACCCTCACTTAAGAAAACAAACGCAAACAGTACCAGTGAGAGACAAATGCCTACCGTCACTACAAACATCTTGGCGTATCCAAGTGAAACAAACACGCCCGGCAAGAAAAGGATTGGCAATGTGCCAAAAGTGATAATACTTACCCATGTAGCGGCATTCGTTAAAATATTGGTAATTGAGTCCAATCGACTACCTCCCGATGGACTGAAAGTCGGGCTGTTCATAATACTTCACAATTAAATTAACTTTTACAATTACTATAGTAACACACACAAAAAGACTCCCGAAAGGAGTCTTTTTGTGGACATTGATAAGCCGAATTCTGTACGAGCAAAAAATTGCTCGCGATGATCATATACCTGGGAAGTATGTTGCCATACTCCTCTTGCGGCTCTCAAAGCTGTAAAAGCTAAGCACGGCCTTGCACACTGGTAAGGATTTAGCCGTTTCACTCCAATGGTTACCCAATGGATTCACCCAGCCCTAGATTTGTAGTATTA
>DFPA01000013.1 GCA_002377025.1 Patescibacteria group bacterium UBA3527 | reverse complement strand
TTTTTGATACCCAAAAAGTCAAATTTCAGTAATCCCACACCGTCTTCACCTACCGAGCGCATTTCGTACTGAGTAATGTATTTACCTGTCTTCTGGTCCAGTTGGATAGGTACATAATTGTTGAGTGGTTTGGGTGCAATTACCACTCCTGCAGCGTGCACACCTACATGCCGTGCGCGACCTTCTATTTTTTGTGCCAGGTCGATGACTTCCCGTGACTCTGGGTCTTTTTGGTAGAGCTTTTTTAGTTCCGGCTCTATTTCGAGCGCTTTTTCAATAGTCATAGGAAATCCTTGGCTTCCCATCGGGATAAGCTTGGCGATTGTATCGCCAAGAGAGTAAGAGTGTCCGAGTGCGCGTGCAACGTCACGCACGGCGGCGCGCGCCATCATGGTGCCGAAGGTACCGATTTGCGCCACTTTGTCGTGCCCGTACTTATCTTTGGCGTATTCAATAATTTCATCGCGCCGATTATCGGCGTAGTCCATATCGATGTCGGGAGCGGATGGTCGTTCGGGGTTAAGAAAACGTTCGAAGGGCAATTTGTATTCCAGTGGGTCTACATTGGTAATACCGAGTACATAAGTGGTGTATGAACCGGCAACTGAACCACGGATAGTGGTGAGAATTTTCCTTTCGCGTGCCTCCCGCAATAAATCTCCCACTGCCAAGAAGTATTTAGCGTATCCTTTTTTCTTGATCACTTCGAGTTCATAATCAAGACGCTCCTTAATTTCTTTGTTGTTGATGTCGTGACCACGCCACGCGACTCCTTTATATGCTAAGTCCTTTAGCTCCTCATCCGGTTCTTTGCCACTTTCAATTATGAAGTCAGGGAACATCCAAGCTTCTTGCCCTAAGACAATTTCGACATTGCACATTTCAGCAACTTTTACAGTGTTTTTAATCGCTTCGGGGGTATCTTCAAATTTGTTAATCATTTCCTCTTTGGTTTTAAAAGAGAAATCTTCAGAACGTTCAATGCTAGTATCTACACTACCGCCATTTTGGATTTTTATCATTACTTCGCGAGCAATAGCGTCACTTTGGTTCATGTAGTAGATATCTTGGGCGGCAACCAAAGGAGTGTTAGTTTTTTTAGCGAGAGATTTGATCTTTTCTTGCAGTTCTTCGTGATCAAGAATTTCCTGATGATGGGTAATTTCCAAGTAGAGGTCGTCTTTAAACACTTTTTTGTACCAGTCGAGCTCTGCCTCCGCTTTTTCTTGGTCATTGTTTTTGAGATGAAGAGTGGTTTCTCCTGAAAAAGAGGGGAGGATACAGATGAGATCAGTGCCGTATTTTTCCAGCAGGTCATGGTCGATGCGCGGTCGGTAGTAGAAACCTTCTGTGTTGGAAAGAGTAACCATTTGGATAAGATTTTTGTAGCCGTCGTTGTTTTTTGCCAAAAGCACCAGGCGTGCTCGAGGCTTGTCTATACCGGTTTCTTTGTCGAAACGCCGGCGAGGCGCAAGGAAAGCATCGATACCGATAATGGGTTTTATACCTTCTTTGTGACAAGCTTGATAAAAATCTATCGCTCCATAAAGAGCACCATTGTCGGTGATGGCGAGCGCTGTCTGACCGTCTGCTTTGGCTGCCGCCGCCAGTTCCTTGGGGGTGGGAATGGCATTTAGAAGGGAGTAGTGCGAGTGGACATGTAGATGGACAAAATCTTTCGGTTTTTCACTCATGATGGCGTATTATAACAAATTATGAACAGATGCAGAGCAGGTGTAGATGAAGTCGGTCGGGGACCTTTGGCGGGACCGGTAGCCGTTGGGGTAGCATCGGTACCGAAAGATTTTGATTGGAGGAAACTCAATGGAGTAACTGACTCAAAGAAATTGAGTGAGAAAAAAAGAGAAGAGATATACAAAAAAGCCCGGCGACTGAAA
This sequence comes from Patescibacteria group bacterium UBA3527, assembly GCA_002377025.1. GTDB lineage: Bacteria > Patescibacteriota > Minisyncoccia > Phycocordibacterales > UBA918 > OLB19. Next base: position 1,384 of record DFPA01000013.1, on the reverse strand, counting down.
GCCGCCGGGCAAATAGACTTTACGGTTTCGATGGTATCCGCCGGTGTCATAGATAAGCGAGGCATTGTACCGGCTATAGAGCTTGCCTTGAATCGTTCATTGCAGAGACTTGGGGTGGAAGACACGATGGATATCAAGCTCGATGGCGGACTTAAGGCACCGGACAATTTTAAAAATCAAGAAACGGTTATAAAAGGCGATGCGAAGGTGAAGGAGATAGGGTTGGCTTCAATAGTGGCCAAAGTGGAGAGAGATAAATATATGGAGCGTAAATCGGCGGAGCCGATTTACGCTCCATATAAATGGCACGAAAACAAAGGTTATGGAACTAAGGTACACCGTGCTGCCATCAAGAAAAACGGCCTCACCAAACTTCATCGAAGAACTTTTTGCGGAAACACCCACTAACCCTCTGACAATATGTCCAGCACCGAGTGCTGGACATAAGTGCTGGACATAATGATAGTTTTTGCATTTTATTTTGGAGTATGAAATTTGGGATATTGTGGTATAGTAATAAGGCTTCATATGCAAGTCACCCCGCTGCCGATAAGAACAGAAACCTTGACTTGAGGAGCAGAACGGGGGAAGGATGCAGAAGAAGCTAGTTGACCTTTGTGCAGGCTGTGTAGACAATGTGAACAGCGAGACCGGTAATGAAATCTGGTGCGCATGTGCTAGAAAAATCGTTCAGCGTGTCGTTGTGTGCATTTTCCCCGGAGACAAATGCCGGAACAGGCACTGTCCGCACAGAAGGAAAGAAATAAAGAAGGTAAAAAACGTCAAGTCTGCCTAAGAAGTTTTGCTCGAGAGAGCTTCCTGATGGCCGAGACGGGCCAACTGGGCGCGAGCGCAAGCGAGCGCCCTTTTTTCTTGCTAAATTCCTTTATTTTGGTATAGTTCTCCGCAATATGGTTATACGAATGCGACATACACGGTCTCACACTAAGAACCGTCGTTCACACCACGCACTTAAAGCACCAGCTTTGGCTGTGTGTGCAAACTGTGGTGCCAGCCACCGCCCGCATCACATGTGTTTGGAATGTGGTTTTTATAAAGGTCGTCAAGTGATGGATTTGGCTGCTAAAAAACAAGCTAGAGAAGCTCGTCTGCAAGCTAAAAAAGCTATGATTACCGCGCAAAACCAGCAGGTAGCACCTAGTGAAGCAGAGGAGGTAAGTGCAGCGCCGGTAGGAGAGGCGACAGATGAGAAGAAGAGTGAATAATCCCCAGAAACGACCAGCTGCGCTGGTCGTTTCTTAAGCACGTAGTGCTATCATGAAGATAGCAACAGGTACTTTATGGCTAATCGACATCTATCCAGATCTATAGTTCTTCAAACACTCTTTGAGTGGGATTTAAACGATTTAGAAAAAAAGTCAGC
>DFPA01000032.1 GCA_002377025.1 Patescibacteria group bacterium UBA3527 | reverse complement strand
TGCAGTACTGGGGGGAGGGTTAGTCGAGGAAAATGGTGGTTTCATAGCCGGAAGATGAGCCTTTGTGGCTTTCTCCTACTATTTCAATATAGCTATTTTCAATGTCATCCAAGAAAGAAGAAGGCACGTTTATCTTTTGACTACCAAAAATAGTACGCATGTGGGCGTAGGTTAAATAAACTTTTTTCTCTGCTCGCGTAAGAGCCACATAGAAGAGTCTCCTCTCTTCCTCGTGGTCTACTCCATGGTCGTCCAATCTTTCATGAGGGAAGAGACCTTCTTCCAGTCCACTGACAAATACATATGGGAATTCCAGACCTTTAGATGCGTGCACAGTCATTAAGCGTACAGCATCTTTTTCTTCCTTATTTTTGATTTCGTCTTGGTCACTTTGCAGAGCCGCGTTCTCGAGAAATGCCTCCACTCCTTCCTCAGGGTCTTGTTCATCAAAACGTACAGCTAATGTGACTAGCTCACGTAGGTTTTCGAGTCGCATCAAGTCTTCCTCGGTGCCGCCTTTTTTAAACTCCGTTTCAATGCCTGTGCGCTTGATAATAAACTTGATTGTATCGGAAACTTTTTTCGTCCGTGCTTCATCGCGAATGTCGGAGAGGATTGTATAAAAACGATCAACCTTCTCCGCAATTGCTCCACGGAGGTCCTCGCGCTTGCCTTCCAGTAGTTTGAGGGCAGTGACTTTGCCGATGCCGCGTGGTGGTACGTTTACTACTCGAGTTAGATCAGCGGCAGAGTTTTCATTCAGGGCGAGTCTCAGAAAGGACAGTACGTTCTTTACTTCTTTACGCTCAAAAAACTTAGTGCCCAGCACTTGATAAGGTACACTATGACGCAAAAAAGCCTCTTCCAGACCTCTTGACTGAAAATTGGTACGAAACAACACGGCCACATCTGAAGGCGGAGTGCCTTTGCTTATGATTTCTTTGGCCGTTAGAGCTATGTATTCTGCCTCGTCACTACCATTCATGGCCGGGTATAGGGTTATCTTCTCCCCTTCAATATTTTTTGTGAAGACATTTTTTTCAATACGGTTTTTGTTTTTCTTAATAACATCATTGGAGGCTGCAATAATATTTTGAGTAGAACGATAATTTTGTTCGAGCAGGATAGTTTGAGCTCCGGGAAAATGACTTTCAAAACGGAGGACATTTTGTATGTCGGCCCCGCGCCAGGAGTAAATGTTTTGGTCTACATCAGCCACTACGCAAATATTCTTTTCTTTCCCTGCCAACAAACGAGCGATTTCGTACTGCACCCTGTTAGTATCTTGGTATTCATCTATATGTATGTAACGCCAGCGTTTTTGCAGCGCTTCTGTAATAAAAGGATACTCCTCGAGCAGGCGGAGAGTTTTTAGTAGTAGATCATCGAAGTCGAGTGCGTGGTTTTTCTTTAGAATATCCTCGTATTCTTGCCAGGTTCTTACTACCACTTCAGCAAAAAATGAATTAACTTCGTCACCAAGCTCTGACGGTTTTTTAGCATCACCTTTAGCTCTGGAAATTTGACCAAGTACCTTTCTTGGTTCAAATTGCTTCGGACTGAAATCGTTTTTCTCCAAAGCCTGTTTTATGGCTTTCAGGCTGTCACTGCGGTCATAAATAGTAAAATGTCGAGGCAGGCCCAAGGTTGTGTGATGCTCCTTAAGTATACGCACGCCAAGAGAGTGGAAGGTGGTAATTGTCGGTTTTTCTTCCAGGCCGGCTCGTACGGTTTCCTTGTTTCCACCAATGAGTTTTAGAGCTCTCTCGCGCATTTCGGCGGCTGCTTTGTTTGTAAAGGTGACTGCCAGGATATTGTGTGGAGCTACGCCGCTGGCAATAAGATGTACGATGCGATGAGTAATGACTCTTGTTTTACCTGATCCGGCACCGGCCAGAACCAAGAGAGGTCCTTTGATGGTACAAGCAGCTTTTCGCTGTGCTTCGTTTAAACTATTCAGATACTCCATAAACTTTCATGCGACATACTACCGTAACTCCCAGTAACTGGCTACTTTTTCAAAAAGCAACAATATTTACTATTTGTCAATAGTATTTTGAGACCTAAAAACAAGGCTAGAAGCGTTAAACTGGCAATTACTAACAAAAAACCAGTTCGTCAATTGTTACTTCCCATACCTTATGTACAATTGTTTTTGTTAGAGAGGCACATGCCTCTTTTTGAGTTTAATGAATGACCGTAATGGATGTGTGGCGGCGAGTCCGTAAATCATGCTTATAAAACAAAGCACAGAGGACACTGATGGTTCTAGTTTGAGTGGTAGTGAAGAAGCTACCTTTCATCAGTCGATAAATCACTTGCTGGTAGTAGTAGCGATACTGACGTTTGTCTTAATTGCGCTTCCTTTCTCAGTTGAAGCCGGTTGGTTTCGTTCTTTTTTGAGTAATAATTCAACTTCCGCGTCTTTTTCCACTAACAATAACCCCGGCGAAGCGAAGCTTTTGACTGCCGCCAACACTTCCGATCCAAAAGGAGCTATTGGTGGAGGTGATTTATTGGTGGTAGATGGAGCACTGGTATCCTACGGTCTTGCTGGCAAAGAACTGGTGGCTGCCAGCCCGGAAGCGGCGGAAGCAATCAGTCTCTATGTGGTACGTGAAGGTGACACTCTTTCACAAATTGCGGAAATGTTTGAGGTGACAAGTAATACAATTTTGTGGGCCAATGACCTCAAAGATCCAACGGACATTCATGAGGGCGACACCCTTGTCATACTACCTATCGTGGGGGTACGGCATATTGTTAAACCGGGTGACACTGTTGCAAAAATTGCCAAGAAATATCAAGCAGATGAGGATGAAATAATGACTTACAACCAAATTGGAGACCTTGATGAATTGACGGTCGGAGATACGTTGGTAATTCCTGGAGGAAACATGCACACGGCGGCAAGTACCAGTGGCAGTTATGCTGCCAGTGGTGGCAGTTCAAGCTCTGGGCTTGTGCATCCGGTACAGGGTGCTTATACACGCACTCAAGGTATCCACGGATACAACGCTGTCGATTTAGCCGGCAAGTTTGGAACACCAATTGTAGCTGCGGCCGCCGGTGAAGTGATTATTTCTAAAGCGAGTGGTTGGAACAGTGGTTACGGACAATATATTGTTATCAGACATGCCAATGGTACCCAGACCTTGTACGCTCATTTGAGTCAAAATGCAGTTGGTGCCGGACAGTACGTTAGTGCAGGAGAAGTAATCGGATATATGGGAAGTACCGGAAGATCGACAGGGTCACATACACATTTCGAAGTCAGGGGCGGCAAAAACCCGTTTTAAGCGCAGAACATTGCCGCTCTGTGTAAATAGTACTCGCTGGAGATTACGCTCCATTCATACTTATTTATACTAGATCCCAGTCCTGCATCTTAAAACGGGTTTTTACTACCAACCACTACATTTGAAATCTAAATTTACAATTTAAAACTATTTTTAAACTTTTACCCTGTACTGCAAAGCCTCTAAAACGTGTTCGGTTTCTATTGCGTCTCTTTCTTCTAAGTCGGCAATGGTACGAGCCACTTTAATTACTCGGTGGTAGCTACGAGGTGAAAGATTGAGTCGGCTACTTGAGTTACGCAGGACTTCCTTCACTGCTTTACTTAATGGTAGCAGCTCTTCAATATCACGCGCTGACATCTCGGCATTGCTTTGCTTTCCCCTTTCACACAAACGTTCTCTTGCTCGCGCTCGCGCGTTCTCAATTTTCTTCCTAGCATCATTGGTTTGGTTGGAGCCCTTTTTCTTGTCACTGGTTAGGGTTTCATAATCTACATGTGGTACTTCAAGCCAGAGATCTATACGGTCGAGTATTGGTCCGGATACTTTTTGTTTGTATGTGTCCATCATAGCGGCTGCGTAGTTAGCTGTACCGTCTTCTGTCCCTCGGTAAGGGTTCATGGCCGCTAAAAGTACAAAGTCTGCCGGAAAAGTGGCATTGCCCTGTACTCGTGAAATAGAAACCACACGGTCTTCCAAGGGCTGGCGCAGAGCGTCTATACTTTGGCGATTAAACTCCGGAAACTCATCCATAAAAAGAACTCCTTTATGAGCCAGTGTTACCTCTCCCGGCTTTGGATGTTGTCCACCACCTACCAAGCTGGTATGGCTGGCGGTGTGGTGGGGTGAGCGGTATGGCGGGTTAGACGTTATTTCACTCCCTAAAGCACCTACGAGCGAGTGGATGCCTGCTACTTCAATGGCCTCTTCACGAGTGAGTGGTGGCAATAAACTGCAGAACGCTTTGGCCAGCATGGTTTTGCCTGTACCGGGAGGACCAACCATTAGAACATTGTGTCGGCCGGCAGCTGCAATGAGAAGACCTCGCTTGGCACTTTCTTGCCCGCGTACATCCTCCAAGAGTACGCCTCCCTCTTGCCAGACATCTGGTATTTTTGTTACCGGGGCTGCCTTGATGCGTACCGCGTTGTCTTTGCCGGTATCCAGGTGATTAACCACTTCCTCCAAGTTATGGGCTGGTATTATGGACACTCCTTCAATCAGCGCTGCTTCCAGAGCATTCTCTTTTGGCAAAATAACCTCTTCCATACCAGCTGCCTCCAAGGCTTGTACTGCCGATAAAACACCTTTTACCGGTCGCAGCTCACCATCGAGAGATAGTTCACCGAGAAAACCAACTTTCTTTTTTTCCATTTTTACCTCGCCTGAGGACAATAAGAATGCAATGGCAATTGGTAAATCATAAAGTGGCCCGTCTTTCTTAAGGTCGGCCGGGGAGAGTGAAATAACTATCTTTTGATTATGGCTCTTAGGTGCTTTAAAGCCGCTGTTTTTAATGGCCGAGTTGACCCTGTCCTTCGCTTCGTCAATTGCTTTGCCCGCTAGACCAACAATAGAAAAGCTATGTAAGCCACGGCTTAAGTCTGCTTCCACGTTTACAAGTGAGCCTTTTGGTACACCAGGCTCGGCCGTATGTACCAATGAAACATTCATACTAATTGTCTTTGTGAGTTAAACAAGTTTCAGCGCTAGGAAGTACAGCGAGGCGGTCTTCTTCTATCGGTTTTTGACATACTACACAGAGACCATAATTTCCACTGTCTATTTTATTCAGCGCCGCGATGACTTTGTTGTAGCGGGTTTCAAGGTGTGCCAGTGTGGCTCGCTTCTCGTCGTACTCCTCTGTGTGATCGGCCACTAAGTTGGGATCTTCTTCGGGGGTAGTGTTTTGGGCAGTGATCCAATCTCCCGGCACTGCCTTGTTGTGCACACCAACAGATTCCAGCTGTTTTTCAAGGGCGTCTTTTTCCTTTTCGAGTGCTTCTTTGGCAATGTCAGAATTCATTTTATTTGAGGTTATTGATAATAGCATCTAGTAGGAGTCGGTCGTTGGCAATCAATACAGTATTACGATTGATGAAAGTGTAATAGACTTCTCCCCCACCGGCTGTAGCACTGGTACGCAGGTCGCGGTTTTGGCTGGTGATATCAGTAAATCCTTGGCTTTCGGTACCAAATATAGGTGCCAGATCTTCCACTATTGACCGCTCCCATTGCAACATGCCACCGAAAGATGTATCAAAATTTTGTACTTCAAGTATCATGAAGGCTCCAAATCCTCTAACTCCCATAGTGATATTGGTGATATTGCGTTGGAATGAACCCGGTGCCCTCAATGCCAGTACGGAGAGAATTTCTTCTACAGTTGCCACTCTAGTAAGTCCATCGTTCGAAGCTACTATTGGATAGACTTGTGTTAGCTCCGCATAATTATTATCTATCTCATTTTGCCAAGCTGCCAAAAGACCCTCTTTGGATCCGGAAATGGGTATCGCCACTTCATTCTTGGTATGTACGACGCTGGGGATATTTGGAGATAAGACCTGTCCCGGCTGGGTGA
>DFPA01000025.1:871-3138 GCA_002377025.1 Patescibacteria group bacterium UBA3527 | reverse complement strand
ACGATAAGCTCAAAAGAGCTTCGCTGATGCTTTGGTTGATAGAAAGTGACAGAGGCAACGCTGGCTTGGAGGAAATAATCGATTATGGTCGCAGTTATTTCAAGACGGAAGATTTTGATGAAATTTACCATTTGTTGGAAGACAAACTGCGAGAGTATGAACTTATAGATTTGTATAAAAATGTTGAGGAGCCACTTTTGCGAGTTATAGAAAGTATAAACAGCACGGGAGTTCTGTTGGACACAAAATATCTCAGTTCACTTTCCCGAAAACTTCATAAAGAACTCGAATCTTTAGAGGAAAACATCTACAAAGCGGCGGGGGGTGAATTTAATCTTAACTCACCCAAGCAGATGGCTGAGATGTTGTTTGATAAGTTGGGACTTAAACCCAAGAATCAAAAAAAGACCGCCACCGGGCAACGCTCCACCAAAGAGAGTGAGCTGGAGAAGCTTCGCGCTGAGCACCCAATCATTGAGGATATCTTGCGCTACCGCGAGTTACAGAAACTTGTCTCGACCTACATAGATAACCTGCCGGAAATGGTCGCGTCAGACGGACGTTTGCATACAACATTTCTTCAAACTGGCACAACTACAGGCAGAATATCGAGTCAGCACCCTAATTTACAAAACATTCCTGTTCGTAGTGAGGAGGGGCTGGCTATCCGTAAAGCCTTTGTTGCTCCCAAGGGTTCGAAACTTGTCTCAATAGATTACTCTCAGATAGAGTTACGCATTGGAGCTATTTTGTCGGGGGATACCAGCCTTATCGAAATTTTCAAAAACGGTGAAGATGTGCACCAAGGAGTGGCCGAAAGAGTGTTTAAAGTGGAAAAAGACAAGGTAACGCCAAATATGCGTCGTCAGGCCAAAGTGATCAATTTCGGTATTCTCTATGGCATGGGTGTTAATGCTCTGCGTCAAAATTTGGGAGGAGAGACAACAAGAGAGGAAGCACAAGAGTTTTTAAATGCCTATTTCAATACTTTTACTAGATTGGCAGAGTATTTAGAAGAGGTGAAAGGTTTTGCCAGAATACACGGGTACACCAAAACTCTTTTCGGTAGGCGGAGGAATTTCCCGGGGATTCGTTCCAACGTACCTTTTATCAGAGCGCAGGCTGAACGAATGGCTATCAATGCCCCTATTCAAGGCACAGCTGCTGATTGTATGAGAGTAGCTATGATTAAAATTTACGAAACTTTCGCGGGTGACGACGCGGTAAAAATCCTTTTGCAGGTACACGACGAGCTCCTTTTTGAAATAAAAGAAGACGTGCTGGAGAGTATTGTGCCGAAACTGGTAACGGCAATGGAAGGTGTGTTGGACGGAAAAGAGGTTCACGGAGTACCACTTTTAGTAGACGTGAAAATAGGAGACAATTGGAGAGATCTGAAACTATACAAGAAGTAATATGTTGGAAGTTTTTTGCGGTAGTGATGTTGTGAAAGTAAGGGAATCTGCTTTCCAAAGAATAGATGAGGTGGTTAAAAAAGGTTTTTCTCTAAACTTAATAGACAGTGATTCTTTTCAAGAAGGGGTTCTTAAAGACGCGGTGGGGGCAACTTCTCTCTTTGGTAAACCGGAACTCTATGTATTGGATACTCCCGGTCAAAGTAAGGATTTTCAAAGTGAAGTAGAGAATCTGATTCCGGCCATGGCGGAGTCGTATAATCAGTTCATCTTGATAGAAGGAAAGCTCTTGGCTTCACAAAAGAAAAAATTGGCAAAAGTGGATACGAATATTGAAGAGTTCAATGCAGCCAGTACTAGCAACTTTAATCCTTTTTCATTGGCGGAAGCTTTAGCACGAAGGGATAAAAAAACTCTCTGGATTCTTCTCAATGAATCTAATCGAGCAGGGATGAAAATAGAAGAAACCATCGGAATATTATGGTGGCAAATGAAGAGCCTTCTTCTGGCGTCACGTACCCAAAGTGCCGGTGAGGCCGGAATGAAAGACTTTCCTTATAGAAAAGCCAAGCAAGCTCTTTCGAGATTTAAAGAAGGGGAAGTAGAAAAGTTGAGTGAATCGTTACTTCTTCTGTATCACCAAGGTCACGCCGGAGAGGTAGAGACAGATTTGGCGCTAGAAAGGTGGGTGTTGGCGATATAGGGGTCGTAATTTTACGCTGGTGTGTTATATTTCTTTCACTTTTACTGATTAAAAGGTACCCGCCCATAGCTCAGCTGGTAGAGCAGGTGGCTCTTAACCACAAGGTCCTAGGTTCGAGTCCTAGTGGGCGGACAAAGGTACAAGAAAGC
>DFPA01000025.1:0-537 GCA_002377025.1 Patescibacteria group bacterium UBA3527 | reverse complement strand
ACGGCTTTCTTGTACCTTTGTCCGAGCCGCAGTCATATTGCTTTAGCAATAGACGAGGCGGGCTCGCGAGTACTTATTATTTTAGGAATACTTGGACTAAAATAATAAGTAACTGGTGAGGACAAATACAAAAATACTTTGCTTTCGGTAGGACTCGAAGCCACGGAGTATATGTTTTCAATCTTTCCTAGCGAGAAAACATACGAGTGGTCGCTATTCGGGGACGAGTCCGTTGGTTGGTGAGTGTGATGACAGGTCCGTGGAAGGAAGCAAATTTATTTGCTTCGTCACCCATTTGCTGGTAGGTATATGTAAATGAACAAAAAGGTTTTGATTCTTGATAATATTCGCAGCGCACATAATGTGGGGTCTATTTTTCGTACTGCCGATGGAGCTGGTGTGGAGAAAATTTATCTATACGGATACACACCGGCTCCGGTAGATCGCTTTGGTCGCGAACAAGCTGAGATCAAAAAAACTTCTCTCGGCGCAGCTAATTTTGTGGAGTGGGAGACTGTTAGTGAGCAATACGAAGTA
>DFPA01000060.1:671-4505 GCA_002377025.1 Patescibacteria group bacterium UBA3527 | reverse complement strand
GACCGAGCGAAGCAGGGTTGCATGGTCACGCAGCGAAGTGTAGTGAACCATACAGCCCGTACTGATTAGCACACGCTATAGTTTCTGATTTTTACCATTTCAGTAATTTCCGAGTGATGCAGGGGTGTATAGTCTCGTAGCGTATACGAAGTGACCGATACATCCCAAACCACTGCAAATCACCGATTTGTGGCGAAAATAATAGCACACTCCAGTAAAAATGCGAATGCGGATGGTCTGTTATAATTGGGACATGAATGATCCAAACCAGAAGCAAGGGTTGCATTTTTTGGGTAAAGTTGCACAGAAAATTATTGTTGCGAGGAATGGTAAGGTACTTTTGACTAGAGATCCGAGGGACGGAGTGGATGTGTGGGAATTACCTGGCGGCCGGTTAAATCAAGGTGAAGAACCAAGACAGGGTCTAAGAAGAGAATTAATGGAAGAACTGGGCGTTGAGTTTGAGGTGAACGATATTGTTCATGTAGGACAGTTTTTTCGTGAGTTAGAGAACCAGGCCACTTTAGTATTGGTGTATAGTGGTGAGCAATCGAACCCAAAAGAAGTGTTTCAAGTGGATGAAAGGGAGGTGGCTGAGTTACGTTGGTTTACTATTGAAGAGGCCCTCTCGACCAAGTTATACGATGTATACAAGGAAGCACTTCAGGAGTTTAATGACAAAAAATAACTATGATCACACATTATTTTCGTACATTGAAGGATTCTGAGCCCAAGGTACTTGATAAAAGTCGGAACGGAGTATGGACCCATGTTGTTAATCCGACAGATGAAGAGATGCAAGAGGTAGTAGAGGAGTATCATTTGGACGAAACTGTTTTGGCGGATGCGCGGGACTTCTTTGAAGTCCCGCGCATGGAACGCTCACAAGGAGCAACTTATTTCTTTACTCGCTACCCATTCGATCAGAAGCAGGAAGATACGGATACAGCTCCGCTTCTTATAGTAATGGGGGAATCTTTTGTTCTCACCATGGCCTTGAAAGAAGTGCCCCAGTTCAAGCAGTTTTTTGACGGGGGAGTAGAATTTCATACTACACAGAAGGCCAAGTTATTTATTCAGATTATGACCGCGATCACAAATTCTTTTGAAAAGAAACTCATATTCTTGCGTCGCGAAGTATACAAGGACAGAACTAGGTTGCGTAATATTGGTTCACTTGAGATAGAACGATTTGTGAACTACGAGCACGAACTTAGCGATATGATTTCTGCTCTAGTGCCAACTAATGCTTGGCTGCAGCAGGTTACTAATGGCAACTACATACAACTCTACGATCAGGATGTGGAATTGATGGAGGATTTAATGATCGGCAACAACCAGCTGGTTGAATCTGCTAGGAGCGTAATGAAAACAATTCAAAATGTACGCAATGCTACCGAAGCAATTTTGACCAATCGACTAAATGGCACTATTAAAACACTCACTGTTCTTACTATTATCCTTACCATACCGACTATTGTGGCATCTTTGTATGGGATGAATGTGCCTATTCCGTTGTCAGAGAACCCTTTTGCCTTTGGGTTGGTGCTGATATTTATTGCTGCTTTGCTTCTGCTCGCAGTAGCACTGTTTAAAAAGTATGAGTGGTTATAGCATGGTGCAAAAATCTTTGATTTTTTCACCATGCTAGCCAGAATAGCTATTTTGTGGTCAAATACTTGGTAAGGAAAGCTATTTTCGTCCGTCTCAATATATAATGGTTCTTGCATGGCAGGTCTAGAAAAGACAGGCAATATAGCAATGGGCCAGGAGGATCGCTTCTTGAGAGCTTTCGATGACTACCACGATGCTTTGTTTAGGCATGCATTCTTGCGGCTGTCTGATAAAGACAAAGCCATCGATGCTGTACACGATACTTATGCAAAAGTATGGACATATGTACGCGATGGTCACAAGATCGAAGTGTTTCGTCCCTTTTTGTACAAGGTTTTAAATAACTTAATCATCGACGAATACAGAAAGAAGCGAGAGTCGTCACTCGACGCTATTTTAGACCAAGATGGTGTTGATGAGGGTAAGTTCGATGAGCTGCAAGAAAATACTATTGAAGCTTTGGCTGCCACAATCGATGGACGCAAAGCTTTTGAACATCTTGATTCTCTCCCTGATGAGTATCGAGAGGTAGTCATTCTACGTTTCGTAGATGGATTGGGTCCAAAAGAAATTGCAGAGCTTATAGAGGAGACAGAAAATGTTGTCTCGGTGCGTTTGTACCGAGCATTAGCCCGGCTACGAAAGATAATGACCACTAAACCAAAGAAATGAAAAAATTTAGCGAAAAGTTAAATAAAGAAGCTGAGCGCATAGTAATGAGCAGAAGCGAGAAGAACGATCTCAAAGATCGGCTTTTGGCGTACATGGAATACCATCCACTTCCGACTGCACTTAAGTCTGAAGAACAGAAGGAGCACACGCAAAGTTTTGGTTGGGTTGGGTACATTTCCGCCATTCCCGGTTATCAATTGCGTAGTGCAGCGATGAGCTTCGCGTTACTTTTAGCGGTTGTGGTGCCGCTAGCGGCCGAGAGGACTGTGCCGGGAGATGTGCTCTACCCTGTGAAAGTGCGTTTTAATGAAGAAATAAGAAGTTCTCTATCTTTTTCACCATACGATAAGGTTGAATGGGAAACCAAGCGAATAGAGCGACGTCTCGCAGAGGCGCGATTACTGGCAGATGAAGGTAAATTGACCGACGAAGTGCAGGCAGACGTTGTTAGTGCGGTGAAAGAACACTCTGAAGCGGTAGAGGAGGGGATTGAAGAGCTTCGTAAGAACGACAGCGACGAAGCGGCCATCGCTGAGATATCTTTTGCAGCTTCCTTAGAAGTGCAGTCTGAAGTACTTGAGTCCGAAAGAGTGAAAAATGACGAAGAAGGTAGAGAAAACACTACCGATCTGATTGCCAGTGCTGTTGAGGAGGTAAAGGATAAGGCGGTAGAGAAAGAAGGCAAGCCTTCATTTGATAAGTTGCTTGGCAAGGTGGAGCAGGAGAGTACAGCCGCTTATGAACTTTTCTTTTCTATCGAAGAATTCACGAGTGATGATAATAAGGCGGATATAGAAGTACGTTTAAGTGACGCAGAGAACAAAATCACTCTTGCTATTGCTACTCGTAATGCTCCGGTAGGGGAAATTGCTACTAGTACGATGGACACTGCGACTACAACCGAGAGTGTTGGTGTAGCAGATACCAGTGAAGAAATTGCATCAGCAATTTCTTCTGAAGCAACTGTTGCAGAGGAGGTGGTGGTAGAAGAAGTTGAAGGGTTAAGTAATGAAGAGAAAGCCATTGCTTTACTGCGCGAAGTCTTGGTTGATATCAAGAAGTTAATCAGCTTCATGACAGATATTGAGGTTAAAGAGAATGTGGCCATTGAAGATTTAGTACCGAAAGAACTGACCGACGAAGAAGCTTTGTTTAAAGGACAGGAATGGCAGGTTACACTAAATGAATTTATATCTACTTACAGTGAAGTGACCGAGGTGACAGAGGCTTTCCTGGCAGGGAAGAATGAGCTGGTTAGCCTCAAAGCCAAGCTTGACGAAGCTATCAATACTAACGACCTGGTCACACTTCGCAGTACCATACGTGCCATTAATGCGCTGTATGAAAATGTGGAAGCGTTGGCTCCAGAGGTTTCTGGTGAGACAGAAGCTGAGGCTGAGCCAAGCGAGGAAGATCCGGCAGTTTAAGTCATTGAAATGAAAACAGCACCGGGGGCGCTGTTTCCGGTGCTTTTGTATGAGTTTCAGGCTTGAAGAGCTTTGGCGACGTCAGGGAAGCGCTGTGCCATGCGGTCCGCCAACGGTTCGC
>DFPA01000060.1:0-355 GCA_002377025.1 Patescibacteria group bacterium UBA3527 | reverse complement strand
GGATAATCGGCCGGCAGGCTGCCGGTAGCTCCATCCCAGGCTCGCCTCGCACACACATCCTTTTCGATGGTGGCGAGTACCGCTTCAGCCTGCGCTCGCACTTTCGGTTGCACCCGAAGGTCGCTGTGAAAGTGGCGGAAGAAACTGAGTATCTGCACTGCAGCACGGAACTCAAGTACATCCATGTCGCAGACGAACCAGCGACAGATACAGCGGCGCAGGTGGTCGCGTCCAATAGTCGCTTCCAGACCGCATCTATTCTTGTCGATGCGTTCGAAGTTGTGTCTTTCAGGCACGCGGGTACTCTTGAAAGCTGCCCATTCGAGCATGCTCCCTTCCAGAGAGAGTGAAAGCT
>DFPA01000012.1 GCA_002377025.1 Patescibacteria group bacterium UBA3527 | reverse complement strand
GGTGGGATTTGATTTCATTTATGAAAATATTAAGCATAGAGACCAGCGCTGATGAAACAGCGGTAAGTGTTGTCGAAGTTAAAGGTGATTTTCCAGAAGCTACCTACACCCTTCTCGGCAACGCTATTCGCTCTCAAGTAGAAACTCACAATCTCTACGGAGGTATTTTCCCAATGGTTGCCAAGCGTGAACATGCTGCCGCTCTCCCCCCTCTCCTCAAAATTGCTTTGGAGGAAGCACAAATGCTAGAAGAAAGCAGTGAAGAGCTCTCTAAAGAGAATACAGAAACCGTACATACTCTGCTTCACCGAGAAGAAGGTGCAGCTGAGAAACTGTTAGAAATACTGGAAAAATACTCTGCTCCAGACATAGACATCATCGCTGTCACCGCTGGCCCTGGACTTGAACCGGCTCTTTGGGTAGGTATCAACTTTGCCAAAGCACTCGCAGACGTGTGGCAAGTGCCGGTTGTGCCCGTGAACCATATGGAAGGGCATGTGCTGGCTGCTATTTATGACAATGGTAAAGACGAGGCCTTAGAAGAAGTACAATTCCCTGCTATTGCGCTTCTTGTATCTGGTGGACACACCGAGCTTGTACTGATGAAAGACTGGGGGCAATACGAAAAGATTGGTGAGACGCGCGACGACGCCGTTGGCGAAGCTTTTGATAAGGTCGCACGTCTTCTTGGTCTCCCTTACCCAGGTGGACCAGAAATTGGACGACTAGCGGCTAAAGCTCGCCTGAAAAACTTACCTTCATACAAGAAAGATTTACCAAGACCAATGCTCAACTCTGACGACCTAGACTTCTCCTTTTCAGGCTTGAAGACTGCCGTCCGCTACGCGGTAGCAGAGGAAGATTTAAGCAAAGAAGACACAATGGCCGTAGCTAGAGACTTCGAAGACGCCGTTGTGGAAGTGTTGGTAAAGAAAACTGCCAAGGCAGTGGAGAAACATGGCGCAAAGACAGTGGTAGTAGGTGGTGGAGTAAGTGCCAACCGATACTTGCGTCAAGAAATGCAAAAGTACTTTCTAGAATATGACAACGAAATAGATGTGCACTTCCCTACCCCCGGCCTTTCGACCGACAACTCAATCATGATTGCCCTCGCAGGGCACGCCAAGTTAGACTCGGCTCTATCACACACAGCCGCCACGGAACTAATCAAGGCCGACGGTAATAAATCATTGTAAAAATACCCAACGAATGCTGAGATGTAAGAATGCTAACCAGAATACTGGCCGGGTCGAAAACCAGTACAACGCTCTATAGATTCATATTATACTCGATATAGAAGGACGCCCATCACTCTTTAATTCTCCCCTTTTCGTGCTACTATGCACTAATCGAAAATATGAGTGAAAAAGAGAACAAATTGCCGGAATGTTTCCTTAGTCCATACAATCCGGCTGACTACGAAAAAGACATATATAAGGAGTGGGAAAAATCCGGCTATTTTAACCCCGACAATCTACCTGGCGAACGCACCGAACCTTTTTCGATTGTAATGCCACCACCAAACGCCAATGGCTCTCTACATGCCGGACATGGACTGGTATTCACTATAGAAGACACGATGATGCGCTTCGAGCGCATGCGCGGCAAAAAAGCGGTTTGGTTCCCCGGTGCAGACCACGCCGGCTTTGAAACACAAGTGGTATACGAAAAGAAGTTACAGAAAGAAGGACGCTCTCGCTTTCAAATGGAACAAAAGGAGCTCTACGAGGAGATTATGAATTTCACCATGGAAAACAAATCTTTCATGGAGAATCAGATTCGTGAGCTCGGTGCCTCTTGTGACTGGTCTCGTTCACTTTTTACTCTCGATGAGAGAGTTATCAAAATTGTCTACGACACATTCAAAAAACTGGAAGAAGATGAGCTTTTGTATCGTGGAGCAAGAATTGTCAATTGGTGTCCGAAGCATCAGACTTCTCTCTCAAACCTTGAAACCAATCACGAGGAACGTGAAAGTAAATTCTACTACTTCCAGTATGGACCTTTTGTAATCGGTACCGCACGACCTGAGACAAAATTTGGTGATAAATACGTGGTAATGCACCCAGACGATGAACGATACAAAGAATACGAACATGGCCAAAAGATAGAGCTTGAGTGGATCAATGGCCCAATAACCGCTACAGTTATTAAGGACCAAGCCGGCGACCCGGAAATGGGCTCCGGTGTAATGACTATTACTCCGTGGCATTCGGGAATAGACTTTGAAATAGCTAAGCGACACAACCTAGAATACGAACAAATAATAGACTGGCGTGGCAAGCTACTGCCTATCGCAGAAGAATTCGAAGGTATGAGTATAACTGAAGCCAGAGAAAAGATTGTGGAGAAACTTGATAAAAAAGGCTTACTAGTGAAAATAGAGGAGAATTATAAACACTCAGTGCCATGTTGTTATAAATGTGGCCGCGAGATAGAACCGCAAATTCGTGAGCAGTGGTTTATTAAGATGAAGCCTTTAGCGGAAAAAGCACAAGAGGCGGAGAAAAACGGTCAGGTTACATTTGTGACCGATAGAGATAAGCGAGTATTTCACCACTGGCTAGAGAACATAGAGGACTGGAATATTTCCCGACAAGTTGTTTGGGGTATCTCTATTCCGGCGAAGATTTGCAAGAAATGCGGACATGGTATGGTTGATCTTGAAGATGAGATAATGAGCTGTACTAAGTGCAATGGTGAAGTGGAACAAGACCCCGATACTTTTGACACTTGGTTTTCTAGTGGACAATGGCCATTGGCTGTGACCAATTACCCCAAAGGTGAAGATTTTAAAACTTTCTACCCCACTTCAGTGATGGAAACCGGCAAGGATATTATTTTCTTCTGGGTGGCCAGAATGATAATGCTCGGCCTTTACCGTACCGGCCAAGTTCCATTCAAAAAAGTGTATCTGCATGGCATGGTGCGTGACAAGCACGGCAAAAAAATGAGTAAAAGCAAAGGCAACGTAATTGCTCCTAGTGAAATACAAGAAAAGTACGGTACTGATGCGTTGCGGATGGGTCTTTTGGTAAACAACGCTCC
>DFPA01000049.1 GCA_002377025.1 Patescibacteria group bacterium UBA3527 | reverse complement strand
CGAACAACGACGAAGAACTATGATAAGAGTAATGTTTTTTCTAGCCATTTCCATAGCCGCTTTTTACTTACCATTTTGGCTTTGGTTAGTACCTGTGTTCTTGTATTCTGTACATTATTTTGCTTTGGAAATGTTGTTCCTATCTTTCCTAATTGATGTGATGTTTGTACCCGTCGGCACTTTCACATTTACTTTGACTGTATTTGCTATTTTGTTGGGAATTGAGCTTGTAAGACCTCGATTGTATGTTTAGAAGGAATAAACCAGTAGACTTTGAGCAAATACTTCTGGACTCCGCCAATGTATCTTCTTTTGATCAAGCCAGAATGGAGGGAAGACTGGAGCTACCCCTACTGCGACGGAATGTGTACGTTATTGGATTTATATTTCTCCTGATAGTATTTTGGTTTCTGTGGCGGTTGTTTAACTTACAGGTAGTTAACGGCAACGAAAATTTTACTCTCAGTGAGCAAAACAGTTTGGATGAGGTGACTATTATCGCCGAACGAGGAGTCATATATGACAGAAACGGAGAGCCGTTGGCTTGGAATGAACAGGATTATACCGATGAGTACACTTTTCCGGTGCGAGCATATACCGACAGGCTGGGTTTAGGACAGTTGTTGGGGTATGTTAGTTATCCGATGAAAGATAGTAGCGGCTTTTACTTCCGTACCGAGTACATTGGCCGTAATGGGATAGAGAGCTCATACAACGAGCTTCTTTCCGGTGCTAACGGGAAACAGCTTGTAGAAAGAGACGTTTACGGGGACATTGTTTCTTCCGGTATTGTCGAGCCGACTGTACCCGGTAAAGAACTCCGTCTGTCGGTTGATGCAGGTCTGTCCGAAGCCATGTATCAATTGATTGCTACTTCTTCTAAGGCCGCCGGTTTTCGCAGTGGTGCGGGTGCGATTATGAATGTGCGCACCGGCGAGATCATAGCACTTACAAGTTACCCATCGTACGACCCGGAAGTAATGGCTGACGGTGACGATGTTGAGCTGATTGCGGAGTATAACAATGACGATCGCTTCCCATTTTTGAACAAAGTGGTAGCGGGAGCGTATACTCCCGGCTCAATTGTGAAGCCGATTGTTGCTTATGCAGCTTTAGCGGAAGATATCATCTCACCGGACAAGGTGATCATCAGTACCGGTAGTATTACAATTCCCAATCCGTATAATCCGAGTAATCCAACTATTTTTAACGACTGGCGCGCACATGGCAAGATGACAATGCGCGAAGCGATCGCATTTTCCTCCAACGTCTATTTCTATATCATCGGCGGAGGCTTCGAGGATCAGGATGGTTTGGGTATCACTAAGCTTAGTCGGTATTTTAGAATGTTTGGTTTGGGTAGTAAAACCGGGGTGATCCTTGCCAACGAACAAGCGGGTGTGGTGCCTGACCCCGAGTGGAAAAGAGAGGTGTTTCAAGATGACTGGCGCTTGGGTGACACATATTTTACTGCTATTGGACAGTACGGTTTTTTGACTACTCCGATTCAGATGCTTAGCGCTTATAGTGCGCTCGCTAATGGAGGTAAACTTTTCACGCCTCATTTTGAACTTGGTGAAGTGGGAGAGTATGAAGAGTTAATGCTTAACCCTGACTATTTGCAGATAGTTCATGAAGGTATGCGAAAGACCGTTAACTTTGACGGTGGTACTGCCAGGGCTTTGGAGCGGAATGATGTGGCTATAGCTGCCAAGTCCGGCACGGCAGAACTTGGAGCTGATAATGCCTTTGTAAACTCCTGGGCAGCGGGCTTTTGGCCATATGAAGAACCGGAGTATGCTTTTGTCCTTCTCATGGACAAGGCTCCACGTTCAAATAGTTTGGGAGCCACAAGAATTATGGGAGATGTAATGCAATGGATAAGCGAAAACAGGCCGGAACTTATCAACAGTTAGGGAATTTCGTTGACCTGTGATTATTTGTGCGTATAATGACTGCACTAAAAGCAACGTAGCAATCGACTATGAATGACACACAATCGTATCTAACTTCGGAAAAATTTGAAGAACTAAAGAAAGAACTTGAGCACTTGAAGACCGTGCGTCGCAAGGAGGTAGCTGAGTCTTTGGAGTATGCCAGAAGTCTTGGTGATCTTTCAGAAAACGCGGAGTATCAAGAAGCTCGTGATATGCAGGCTGCTATCGAGGAGCGCATTGCGCATCTTGAGCAGGTAATGAAAGAAGCAAAGATAGTTGCACATGATAAGAAAGGCGGGGTGGTGGCTCTTGGTTCTGAAGTTTGTTTGCGTAAGGATAAAGAGAAGGTAGACGTGTGCTACACGATTGTAGGTTCTGAAGAAGCAAATATCCATGAACACAAGCTATCTTATCTGTCACCACTTGGCGAAGCTTTGATGGGAAAGAGTAAAGGAGAGGAAATTGAATTTGAGACCGTGAATGGGAAGCAGAAGTATAAACTTCTGAAAGTAGAATAGACAGCACTCATATTACGCATATCTTTGTCAGGCCTCAAAAAATCTCATTCTCCGCACCACTTAGTATAATTCACTGCACTTTCTCAGGTTCTCTATCTGGAGGTGATGCGGACATTATAAAAATCGCACCGAAAAGCCGCGCAACACAAGTGTTGCGCGGCTTTTCGCTCTGCGATAGGATAGAAAGCAATGTCATCATTGGAGGAGATAAAAACCGAGCGTTTAAAAAAGCGAGAACTTCTCAGTGCAGCCGGTATGGATCCCTATGCCGCCAAGTCTGAACGCACGCATACCAACAAGTTGGTATTGGAAGATTTTGATAAGTTGGCCGACTCAGAAACAGAGATTGTGGCGGCGGGTCGCATAATGGCTATGCGTCGACATGGGGGCTCGGTTTTTTGTGATGTATTTGATGGTACCGGTCGATTACAGTTTTTCTTTTCTCGTGATGCGGTTGGTTTGAAATTGTTTGATTTGCTGGTGAATGCTATCGACCCGGGCGACTTCATTGAGGTCAGGGGAGTGCCTTTTCTTACCAAGCGAGGCACCGAGGCTATAGCGGTATCAGATTGGCGAGTCCTGACTAAGGCATTAGTGAATATTCCGGTAGAGCACTTTGGTATCAAAGATGAAGATGAGAGGTATCGAAAACGTTATCTAGATATTTTGTTGAACGAGGAATTGCAGGAAGTGTTTAGGCTGAAGGAGCGTTTTTGGCAGGTCACGCGCCAATTTATGAAAGACGAAGGTTTTATGGAAGTGGAAACTCCCACTTTAGAAGTGACTACCGGCGGGGCAGAAGCTCGTCCGTTTATCACACATCACAACGACTTTGATATGGACGTCTATCTGCGTATCTCCATTGGTGAATTGTGGCAAAAAAGACTTATGGCGGCCGGTATTCCCAAAACATTTGAAATAGGTCGCGCTTACAGAAACGAAGGTACTAGTCCGGAACACCTACAAGAATTTACCAACATGGAATTCTACTGGGCCTATGCTGATTATCGTGATGGTATGAAGCTTGTACAAAAACTATATCGTACTATAGCTACTGAGGTATTTGGCACTACCAAGTTTAGCACCAGAGGTCATAGTTTTGACTTAGCTGATGAGTGGGTAGAAGTCGATTATGTTGAAGAAATTAAGAAGCAGACCGGTATTGATGTCACTCTTGCCACTGAGGTGGAAATGGCTGCAACCGCAGAAGAGTTGGGTATTAAGTATGAGGGAGATAACAAAGAACGACTTACCGATACTCTGTGGAAGTATTGTCGCAAAAATATTGCCGGACCGGCCTTCTTGGTAAATCACCCTCTTTTGGTGGCGCCGCTTGCAAAACAAAAAGGGAATGACCCGCTAGCGCAAATGTTTCAACCTATCATTGCTGGAAGTGAGGTAGGTAGGGGATACAGTGAATTAAATGATCCTGTAGATCAAGAAGCGCGCTTCAAAGAGCAACAGAAACTTCTCGAAGCAGGCGATGAAGAGGCTATGATGCCGGATTACGAATTTGTAGAGATGCTTGAGTATGGAATGCCCCCGACATGTGGATTTGGCTTTGGTGAGAGACTCTTCTCGTTCTTACTCGATAAGCCTCTGCGAGAAACACAAATGTTTCCTTTGATGAAGCCAAAGGAGTAGTTGTAAAAACAAAAGCAGCGCGATGCGGAAGCATCGCGCTGCTTTTGTTGTGATACACAACATCTTCTCTAACACTGTGAATGTTGCTTATCACACAGCATTGGTGGTCTAAATGTAAATTTACAGTGTGTATAAGTGGTTGCAGGTGGGGCAAAGTGGTATACAATATACTTGTGGTGGGAGATAGTGGTATACTACAGGGAAAGTAGTATATCGTCTGAGTCTTGCTCCCTAGTGCTTGCGAAAGTCGTCGGTACTAGGGAGTAAAGCTCAGCTATCAAGTATGTTAATTGGAGAATACGTTCACACACTGGATCCCAAAAAAAGGCTATCCATGCCCAGTAAATGGCGCAAGGAACTTGGGCGAAAGTTGGTATTAACCAGAGGACTTGATAACTGTCTCTTCGTATATCCTCTAGCTGAGTGGCACTTGATTACCGAGAAGGTAGCCAAGTTGCCACTTGGTCAAGCGGATACGAGGAGCTTCAATCGCTTCTTTCTTTCAGGAGCGGTGGAAGTAGAGGTAGATAAAATTGGACGAATTTTGATTCCAGATTTTTTGAAGGAGTTTGCCAAGCTCAACGGTAAAGTAGTATTGGCAGGTATCCATAGTCGAATAGAAGTTTGGGATGAAAAGAAGTGGAACGCTTACAAGAAACGAATAGAGAGTAAAGCAGACGATTTGGCAGAGAAACTTGGAGATATCGGAGTTTTGTAAACAGGTTGCATAGTGCAACCAAGGCATTATGCAACACATCACCGTCCTAAAAGAAGAAGCGATTGAGTTACTCAATCTGCATGAAAAGAGCAGAGTAGTTGACTGTACTTACGGCGGAGGTGGCCATAGCGAGCTTGTTTTGCGGTCAATTGGTGATGAGGGGAAACTCCTTTGTATTGACCTGGATGAAAATGTCTTCGCCTCTACTACAGATGATGATCGTTTGCGGACATTTGTCGGCAACTTTAAGGATATAGAAAGTATTATTGCCGAAACGCATTTCGGCGCTCCTGATGCCATTCTTGCCGATCTTGGCTGGCGAAGTGATCAGTTTGAAGAAAGTGGTAAAGGATTTTCCTTCTCTTCCGATGAACCACTTCTCATGACCTTTGGCAATCCGAGCAACCATGTGTTTACCGCTCATGATGTGGTTAATAATTGGGATGAGGAGAATTTGGCAGACATAATTTATGGCTACGGAGAAGAACGTGCAGCGCGTAAAATAGCCAAGGCTATCGTTGAAGCTCGCACTGAGACAGAGATTAGTTCTGCCAAGGAGCTTGCCGATATAGTAGATGCAGCAGCAGGTCGGTTTTATCGAAGAAGTCGCTTGCATCCCGCAACCAAAACCTTTCAAGCCATTAGAATGGCAGTGAACGATGAACTGAACTCTCTTAAAAAACTACTTCAAGATGGATTTGAATCGCTTGCTCCCAAGGGACGTATAGCAATAATCAGCTTTCATAGTCTTGAAGATAGAATCGTTAAACACACCTTTAGAGATTTGTCTCAAAAAGGACTTGCTCGTCTTATTACCAAAAAGCCGGTAATCCCCACTAAGGAAGAAATTAGCATTAACCCTCGTGCACGAAGTGCCAAACTTAGAGTTTTAGAAAAGATATGAATGTAACTACAGCAATAATACAAAGAGACAGGAGAATATTGATTGTACTCCTTGGTACACTTGTGTTCTTGGTATTGTTATACATGTACTTCGTGAGCAATACCATTATGCACGCTGTGGTACAAAAAGAGGTCGCAAAGAATATGGTTGAGCTTAACTCTGAAATCGCCATACTCGAAACAGAGTATATTCTGGCACAAAACTCCATCAATGAAGAGTTGGCTATGCAAAAAGGCTTCATTAGCAACAATAGTTCCAAAATTTTCATCGATCGCACACCGGACGCACTGGTGTTAGTTTCCGGTAATTAGTTTTTATGAGGAAAACTGGAGTTTTTCGCATTAGGGTAATTACCTCCATCGTACTTACTCTCGCACTCCTTCTGTTGGTACGTCTTTACTATATCCAAGTGGTGAACAACCAAATGTATGTGGATGCTGCTAACAGACAATATGTACACACGGTTAATAACCTGTATGATCGTGGCAATATTTTCTTTACCACCAAGGATGGAGAACAAGTATCGGCTGCCACAATTCGTTCCGGATATGTATTGGCGGTAAATCCATCTATCATCAATGATGCAGAGTCTCTGTATGGTTCTCTAGCTCCTTTTCTTAGTGTTGATAAGGATTTGTTTATTGAGCGAGCCACTTTGCCAAATCGTACGTATGTGGAGGTGGAGAATCGCTTGAGTGATGAGTTGGCTGAGGAAATCAATGCCCTTAACCTCGATGGTGTAACTCTTTATAAAAACCAGTGGCGCTACTACCCGGGTGAGACTCTGGGCGCCAGAACTGTTGGGTTCACCGGTTTGACTGAGTACAATTACATTCCAACCGGACGATATGGACTTGAGCGTTACTATGAATCTGTCCTTAAGTATGAGGAAGATAAGGTAGCGGTCAATTTATTTGCCGAGCTTTTTGGCAATCTCGGTGACATCGCTTTTCAAAAGGAGATACAAAAGACCGGCGACATTGTCACTACCATAGAACCCACGGTAGCCAGAGTACTGCAGCAGACTTTACAAAATACCAATGACTTATGGAACAGTGAAGTAACCGGTGGGGTGATAATCAATCCTAAGACTGGTTCTATTTATGCGTTGGACGCTGTACCAACCTTTAACTTGAATGACCGTACCGGTGTACCAATAGAAGATTTTCGCAATCCCTTGGTGGAGGATGTCTACGAATTTGGTTCTATTATAAAACCGTTAACAATGGCCGCGGGGATAGATAGTGGTGCTGTGAGTCGGAGTACCACCTACTACGACAGCGGTGCTGTTGAGTTGGACGATTACACTATCAGAAACTATGATGGCAGAGGTCGAGGTACTGTCGATATGCAGGAGGTATTGAATCAGTCTCTCAATACAGGTGTGACCTTTATTGTAAAGGCAATGGGCAAGAATCGTTTTCGCGATTACTTCATGAGTCTAGAGCTTGGTGAGCTTTCAAATATTGACTTGCCCAACGAAACAAAAGGGCTTGTTTCCAACCTCAATTCACCGCGAGATGTTGAGTATGCAACTGCCTCTTTCGGTCAAGGTATTGCGCTCACACCAATTGCTGCTGTGCGTGCTCTCTCCGCCTTAGCCAATGGTGGCAAGCTTATTACTCCGTATATAGCGAACAAAATTTCTTATCGAAGTGATGGTACACAGGAGGTGATGGTCAGAAGTGAGGCGAAAGATGTTTTTAAAGCAGAGACTAGTGAGGAAATATCTCGCATGCTAACTGAGGTAGTCGATACTGCTCTCAAAAACGGTCAAGTAAAGAATGACCGCTATTCTGTAGCCGCCAAAACCGGTACAGCGCAGATTGCAGATAGTATTAATGGTGGATATTATGACGATCGCTTCCTACACTCCTTTTTTGGGTACTTTCCATCTTATGACCCTGAGTTTTTGATTTTCCTGTATACTGTAGAACCAAAGGGGGCGAGATACGCATCAGAGACTCTCACTGACCCTTTTGTAGAGCTAGTAAACTTTTTAATCAACTATTACGAAGTTCCACCTGATAGATAGTATGAAACACTTTATAAAAGAAGTAGTTGTAAAACTGCTTACCTTCGAGGCGAAAATAGTACTTCGTCGCACCAAGCCAAAAATCATTGCCATTACCGGTAGTGT
>DFPA01000009.1:7621-12554 GCA_002377025.1 Patescibacteria group bacterium UBA3527 | reverse complement strand
TGTGTCAACCTGCGGAGCTTCTTCCACTGCAGGTGCTACCGGTTGACTATCTAAACCTTCACCAGCTACCGCCCTATTCAAAGCTTCGTCTTGTACTCCACTGCCCACATTCAAACCACTCTCTGTTTCTGAAACGGGTGCCGATGGCACTGTCGGAGCTTCTGTAGAGATTTCCGGAGCTACCTGCACAGTCTGATCTGTTACCTCAAAAGAGTCGCTGTTTGGTGTTGGTTCTATTTCCACAGTCTTCGGTACTTCTGTCTTCGGTACTTCTGTACTGATTATGGAGTCAGTAGTAGCTTCAGTATCTACTGGTGCATGGGTAGGGTCGCTATAATCGACATCTGGCACTCTTGGCGCAGGAATTGGCTCAGTACCAGCTTCTGGTTCTATACTTGGTAACGATTCACCCACTGCTGTAGTAGCATAGCTCCCACCCATACCACCAAGCATAGCCCCCACCACGCCCATTACACGCTGATCTCGCTCTCTTTTCTCTACCGCTACAAAGGCGGAGACGAGCTCGTCTCTGCGTTTATTTAGTGTATCAACATCAAGACTCGCGATACCGGCCGCTGTCTTTTCCGCCTTTATCCTCTCGGCACGAGCGACCATTTTGCCGCCTAGGTATCGGCCACCCATACCACCAAGAATACCTCCACCAATACGCGCTACCGCAGCCCCACCGGCCACCACTCCACCAGCAGCAAGACCAATCGTGCCGTACATTGCCATTCTTCCGATTGTGACGCCGGTTTTATGCTTCTTCAAGAAAGAACTCACTCTCTGATACACCTCATTCTGAGGCATAGTAGCCATTGCTTCCTTCTGGAGCTTTTGGGTCTCTGCTATATTCTTGAGGATTATTTGTGAATCGAAGCGCCTTAAATAACGTTGTAATACTTCCTTATCATGAAACTTTTCTCCTGTACTTTGTTCACGCCAGTCAATAAGTCCTTTGGAAGTGTGCACGTGCCGCTCACGCTTATTCTTAACTTCTGCATGCAAAGCCTCTATCTCTGGTGTGAGTTTGGGTTTCAACCCGAAGAATCCTTGTATCGCCACCCCCCATTTACGTGGGTTAAATATAGAACGACTACCTTGTTTTTCATAAAACCGTCGATAGTAATCCGTGATTGCTTCCCGATACTTGGTCTCAGCCTTGTTTGCCTCTTCTCTGGTGCGCTTTTGTATTTCAACTAGCTCGTTGTATATACCGAGTGCCTCAGGTGTTAGATTTTCAAGCCACTCTCTTTTACTCTCCGCTCTTTCTTCCCATTTTTTCTTTACCATCTGGTCTTTGGTGCGTATAAGTGGATCAGTTTTCTCGACTTCAGATGTGTCGGGTGTTGGATCTGGTGTAGTAGCAGGCGGTATATCCTCCTCCATGATTGCCGGCTCGAGAGAACCCTCTAAATCAGCAAGCGCGTCATTCCCTCCTTCATTTGAAGCAGATGCTGGTTTGTCTACATTGCCGTGTGACTTGGTAGTAGCAGATTCACCCTCCGGTCTGTACTTCAACACATCACCACGCAAGGCCTGCATATAGTGAGCCAACTCTTTGCGGAGATTTTGGATTTCTTCAGGAGCTACTTCTTGACCATCTTTAAGCTTGTTGATTCTGTTACCAAGAGCAACTATTTTGCCGTAAAGCGCTGAGTAAGCCGTCTCGTACTGCTCGCTGCTTTTGGAGCGAAGTGCCTGATGACCCAGTCCGGCTTGGTTGCGTCGGACTCGCAGCTGATCTTTCAATCGCTCTAAGTCTCTTTCAAGCTTTTCTACCCGTGGTTGCGTAGTGGCATCAAACTCGCCCGGAGTTATTTCCTTCTTTGTATGTGTCCACCCTGTTCTTTCTGTCTCCTCGTTTTTTCCACTTCCGGCCACAGCCTCTTCCAGTTTCTGTAGAGTCTCTGGGTTTAATGATTTGCCACCCACTTCTGTTGCAGTATCTGACGCACTCGGAAAATGGTCTTCGAGTGTCTTCTCGAGACGGTCACCGAGGTCTTTTTTTCGACCTTCTCCTTCCTTGCTCTCTTCCGCAGGGGGTTTGGTCCCATCACTCTCATTTGTCCCACCGCCTTCAATGGCTGCTGCTGCAATTTTTCCCCATTTTTCCCAATCTTGAGCCATAATTCCTTACATAATACCAGCAAAAGGATTTTCTTTTTCACTTATCTGTGGTTTTCTATACCGTTCCTTGATTTCCTCCTCTACTTCTGTTCGTGGACGAGCATACTTTTCGGCACTATACTTCATAAGCTCTGCTACTCGCGCATAACTCACCTCCGGCGGAGGCATCGCAGATATGCTAAACGGACGCTTTGGAGTACCGTCAGCCAACACGCGTAAATACGCCTGATAATTTGGAATATTGATAAGATCACGCTCCTCAAATACCGGTGAAAATTGCTGAGCAAGGAACTCACCGTCCTCTTGTCCTACTCGGAAGGCCGCCAGCGAGCCAACATTACCAAAGACTGCGTCACGAATATCCTCATCCAACTGCGCGATAAATTGATGGGCTATGGTCAGTCCGAGTTTGTATTTGCGAGCCTCGGAGAGAATGGAAGCGATGGCGGGAGTAGAAATATTTTGGAATTCGTCTATATGTAGATAAAAATCAGGAAAACTTTTGGTCGAATCATCTACTCGCGACAGCGCAGCCATCAAAATCTTACCCACCACAATCATGCCGATAAGGTTGGCGTTTATATCTCCCAAACGACCTTTGGAAAGATTCACCAATAGAATCTTCTTTTCATCCATTATATTGCGGAAATTGAATGAGGATTTCTGCTGGCCAATAATCGGACGCATGTAGTCGTTGGCTGTGAACACATCAAATTTGGATACAATGTACGGTACAATGTTTTCAAGCGAAGCTTCACCACCGGCCTTAGTAGCAATATCCTGCCAAAATCGCACTACCACCGGATTGGTGGCTTTTTCCAGCTTATACCGGCGATACTCCGAGTCGGACATTACTCTCGAAATATCCATTAACGTATTACCGCTCTCAGGATCTTCCATCACCAACAGGGTGGCGTTACGGAAATACTGTTCAAACATCGGTCCCATACTCTCCGGAACCGCGCCATAAAGCTTTTGGAATATGGAGAAAAGTTCGTTGACAACAAAGGTTTTTTGTTCCGGCTTCTCTTGATCATACTCAAGCATATTCAAACCGACTACCTGCTCCATATTGGCCGGATCGAAGTAGATCACATCATCTACTCTCTCGGGTGGAATAACTGCCAAAACATCTTCAATATCGGTACCATGTGGGTCGATCATACAGACCCCATGTCCCGCCTCGATATCCTGAATGATAATATTCTTCATAAATACCGACTTACCCGTACCGGTTTGGCCGATAATATAGAAGTGACGCATACGGTCCTTTTCGCTGATGAAGATCTTTTTCTCCATGCCACGATGCTTATTTATGCCAAGTAAGGTCCCGCTTTCCGGCATTTCACTCGGAGCGGCTGCGGTTTTAGCACCTTTTTGTTTAAATTGCGGTGTAGCCTCAACTCCTTCTTCAGGTAAATGGAAAAAAGTTGCCAATTCTGTGAGAGAGAGCGCGATTGTGTCCTTAGGTAGCCATTCACGGAAAGAAAAAGCTTTGAGTTCACGTCTCAAAACCGAACCTGACGGTCTGCTCCATATTATCTTGTTGCTTCGTACTTCTTCATACTGATTAAACGTTGATTCTATTTCATGTAAAACAGCTTCTGCTTCGTGTTTTGTGGGAGCCGAAACCGCGATGCGCAAATTAGCCTCAACTATTGGCTGTTCAATTTTCTTTCGGAATAAATCCATTTTGTCAGTATCACTTTGTTGGTCGAAAGTATTTCCTTTTTCATCGTAGCCAAAGACAAATTCTTTAAAACTGGCAAAAATTTCACCGCCCAGAGATTCTCTCTGAATTGCCTCATGTACCGGCATACCTTTTTCTACCCGCTTCATAATGTTTTGGTATGAATCCGAATGCTTGTTGGGAGTACTCCTGATCATCAGCTGTACTGCTGCCCCGGAACCATCACGCTCTATTTTAGAAAAAGCATTCAGTAGCACTGAGAGTGGATCGGTATCAAATTCGTCGTCGGTACGAAGCGGAAAAATCGGGTGTTTCTTCAAGCCTGCCACTGAGACCAAGGCCACTTCGTCGTCGTTGAATATATTATAGTCGTGTTCGCGGACATTAAGCTCTGCACGAGGAAAGAGTGAGAGAATCTGTTTCTCAAAAAGATTAAGAAATTCGTTAGGAATGGCAGCATAAAAGATGATATCTTCACTATCATTTGAAACGGCAATCTCTAAAGTGTAGTGGTCTTTTCCTTCACCATAACCCACCCCGCGCATGCCGGAATAAAACTGCTCCATCATGGCGACCAGCTCTGTCAGACCTTCTTGTTTTCCTTCCTCCGTTTTAAACTCCGGCAGAGTTATTTCGTAGAGTGTCATGTGTAGCACTTTCCATGGTGGCACATCTTTTTGTAAGTCTTTTACCTCCTTACCGGCACGCACCATTTCTATAAGTTCACGATGGACTTCGTCAACCAAGTGAGGGTCATTCATTTTTTCCAACACCGATAGAGCATTTCTAATTCCTTTTTCATTAGCAAGAGCAAGAACCTCTTTAACACTATCCGCAGCCTCCGCCACATAATTGGCTTCAGCAACGACATCCTCCTCAGGCATAATGCGCTCACCTTTTAAAACTGAGTCAGGGGTAAAGGTGCCATACTTAAAAAGCTCCGCTTTAGCAATCTCATGAGATCCTTCATGAGATACCTCATGAGGATCACTCAAGGTCTTCTCTTTCTCTGCTATTTGTTTGCGTAAGTATTCAATTTCTTCCTCCGGACTCGCAAATTGCTGCGGTGCTTTTTCCGACATAGACTTATTATACCGCTAGCCAGAGGGTGCG
>DFPA01000009.1:4582-7247 GCA_002377025.1 Patescibacteria group bacterium UBA3527 | reverse complement strand
TTGGTCATGATGGCGCGCTTGTAGGTGGAAAGATGTTCCAAGGCAATCCCCGTGCCTTTAGCTACACAAAAAAGTGCTTGATTGGCTAATTCTGCCTTTACTCCAGTACGACGCTTTATAAGCTCGGGAAAGTTTCGCAATTGTGAAGTGCCACCAGTCATTATAATCCCGCCATCTATCACATCTGCAGCCAACTCCGGTGGAGTGTCTTGAAAAACATCCTTGATGGCCTTAATCATCTCTTTCAGTTCTTTTTGGATAGCTTTTACTATTTCGTTGGTCTTCACTTCGGTAGTGCGTGGCAAACCGGTAAGAAGATCGCGCCCTTTTATTTCCATCGAGAGCTCTTCCTCTAGTGGCAGTGCTGAACCCACTCCAATCTTGACTTCCTCAGCGGTTTTATCGCCGATAGCAATATTACGGGTCTTCTTAATATAGTCGATAATGGCAGCGTCTATTTTGTTACCTGCACATTTTACTGAGTTGGCAGACACAATTCCTCCAAGCGATATTACCG
Organism: Patescibacteria group bacterium UBA3527; assembly: GCA_002377025.1. Taxonomy (GTDB): domain Bacteria; phylum Patescibacteriota; class Minisyncoccia; order Phycocordibacterales; family UBA918; genus OLB19. The sequence continues at coordinate 6,730 of DFPA01000009.1, read as the reverse complement.
CCGCGTCGGTTGTGCCACCTCCAATATCAACAATCATATGCCCTTGCGGTTCATAGATAGGTATACCAGCGCCAATAGCTGCCAAGATTGGTTCCTTCACAACGTATGCGTTCTTGGCACCGGCTTTTAAGGCCGCTTCCACCACCGCGCGTTTTTCGGTGGAAGATACTCCCGCTGGTACGGAAACCATCACTTCCGGCTTGAAAATCTGCCAACGGCCAAGAGCTTCATGCAAAAAATAGCGCAACATCGCTTCTGTTACCTTATAGTCGGCAATTACACCGTCTTTCATGGGGCGATAAGCCTTGATTGAGTCTGGGGTGCGACCAATCATTCTCTTAGCCTCTGCGCCCACCGCCAATACTTCACGATCATCAGACACCGCTACCACGGAGGGTTCGTTCAATACCACCCCCTCTCCGGGCACAAAAACGAGCACGTTTGTGGTACCAAGGTCAATACCAATTTTGGGGCTAAATTTCTGCCACATAAGTAAATAGATTCTACAGAGTCTTACTGTTGCAGTCAAAGTATTGACTATATAGCACCCATGCTATAATACTTGGATATGATGAATATTGGAAAACAAATAGCTGACCTGCGAGAAGCGCAAGGTTTAACCCAAACTGCTTTAGCTAAAAAATTAAAAACCACTCAAAGCGCAATCGCGCGCCTCGAAAGTGGCAAACAAAATGTAAGTGCTGAAATGCTCAAAAAAATTAGCGGTGCTTTGGGTAAGAACCTTATTACACTTTCTCCCGGCACCATGAATCTCACCATTACCGGTGGTGAAAAGCTAAGAGGTACGATTGAGACCAATACAAGCAAAAACGGAGCTGTCGGTTTACTCTGTGCTTCTCTGTTAAACAAAAGTACAACCACACTGAAAAAAATACCTCGCATTGAGGAGGTGTACCGGCTGGTGGAAGTGTTGGAAAGTCTGGGAGTGAAAGTGGACTGGCAGAGTGACACCATGAAAATTACTCCTCCTAAAAAAATCCAATGGCAAAAGATAGATACCGAGGCTGCCAAGCGTACCCGCAGTATCATTATGTTTATCGGACCACTCATCCATCAACTTTCCAAATTCTCTTTACCGCAATCAGGCGGTTGTAAACTCGGCAGTCGTACCGTGAAGCCTCATTTCTACGCTTTGGAGAAGTTTGGTGTTGATATAGTGACTACCGAAGAAGCTTACGAAGTAAGTGTCAAGAAAAAACCTGCCAATGAGATTATTCTCTATGAATCCGGTGATACCGTAACAGAAAATGCGCTTTTCGCTGCCGCACTAACTCCAAGCACAACCGTTATTAAATATGCTTCTGCCAATTATATGGTACAGGAAGTTTGTCAGTTTCTGACCGCCTGCGGAGTTTCAATCGAAGGAGTGGGTACCACTACACTCACTGTCACCGGGGTAAAAGAAATAAACAAGCCTATAGAGTACACTCTCTCTGAAGATCCGACCGACAGTATGTTCTTCCTGGCAGCCGCCATTGTTACCGATTCTGCCATAACTATTACTCGCTGCCCGATAGAGTTTCTTGAGCTTGAGCTTTTGAAGCTCGAGAAAATGGGCTTTAGGTATGAAAAGAGTAGAAGCTATCTGAGTCACAACGGCCATACCAAACTGGTAGACATAAAGACAAAACCAAGCAAGCTAAAAGCCCTTCATGAGAAAGTATACGCGCGTCCCTATCCGGGGCTTAATATTGACAACCTTCCCTTCTTCGCCGTTATTGCCACCCAAGCTGAGGGTCAAACCCTCATCCACGATTGGACATACGAAAAGCGAGCGATTTACTTCACGGAGCTGGATAAGTTGGGCGCAGATACGGTTCTGGCAGACCCACATCGCATCTATATCACCGGCAAGAGTAGTTTAAAACCGACCGAGCTTATCTGCCCGCCGGCTCTGCGCCCGGCAACCATTCTTCTTATTGCCATGCTTGGAGCCAAAGGTAATTCTATTCTTCGTAATATCTACAGTATCAACCGTGGCTACGAAAAGCTGGTGGAAAGGCTACAAGGACTAGGTGCCAAGATAAACTATCTGGAGGAATTCTAGAACAGGTCTGAAGACCCCACACAAAAAAACAAATAATGTTGTCTGATGTTTTGTTCCGGCTTGTCGATTGGCAGAATTCA
>DFPA01000009.1:456-4204 GCA_002377025.1 Patescibacteria group bacterium UBA3527 | reverse complement strand
AGGGTTACCCTCGGTTTTTTGGATATCTGTTCGAGTATCTGCTCATGAAAGTTTCTATACCAGAGGTTTACGGTATCGCGATTCAGTCCTAACACCTTCGCTGTTTGAGTCGCACTTAAATCTGCCGCAAAACACTCTAAAAGTTTTCTGCGTTTTTGTTTGCTTAAACAACTCTTTCTTTTCAACATTATTTCTAGATTAGCATGAGCTAGGCTAGTCTAGGGCCAAAATAAATTTGGCGCTAAGAAGGTTTCCAAACATGCTCTAGGAGATTGTACTCAATTTGTTAGAATGATGAGAAGATGTATATCATCGAGGTAATTCCCATGGTTAAAGGTTCTCAAATGGAGACTTTGACTTATTATTCGAGTCAGAAATACCCTTTAGGGAGTATTTTGGACGTACCCGTGAGGCAGAAGAAAAAACCGGCGGTAGTAATAGATACCAAACCGGCTTCTACCGCCAAGGCTGCTCTGCGAGCAGCGACCTTTACCCTACGCAAAATTCCGCCTCAAGATGAACCTCGAGCACTCTCACCCACTCTCATCACCGCCGCTAAAGAACTGACACGGACCGTTCCTGCCGAGCTTGGTGCAATTCTTTATGCCCTCCTCCCAAAGGAAATTCGTCATGGCAATATACTTCTCAAAGACCCTCTAAAGACCAGCACCCAGTTTGATAGTGCAGAGGTGTCGCTCTTGCAAAACGTATACTCTGAACGATTCAGGATATATCGCAGTCGTATCAGAGAAACATTCGCTCATCGCGGATCAGTACTGTTTGTAGTACCTACTGCCGCTGATCTTGACCGAGCGGAAGAGTACTTAAAAACCGGCATCGAGAAGCGTATCATCACTTTTTCATCAAGTTTTACGACCAGTAAATTGCGACAGTCATACAAGACATTGGAAGATCTGTCACACGCCAAGTTGATAATCACTACCCCTAGTCACGCATTCTTGGATAGACACGACATCACCGAAATAATTATCGACCAATCTCGATCACGCGCGTACAAAAGCCGCTTCCGCCCATATATTGATTTACGAGAGGCTCTTAAAGTAACTGCCAAATTAACAGGACGTAAACTGCTTTTAGGAGACATTTTGCCTCGTACAGAAGATGAATATCTGCGCCGTGCCGAAATCTTTCAGACCGAGGACGAAACTCCCAGTCGCTTAAATACCAATGGACGTATAGAAATAATTGAGAGAAAAAAGAATGAACCCGGTGATAAATTCTCTGTATTTTATCCGGGACTAACGCATCAGATAGAGGAAATTCATCGCAAGAAGAAAAACATATTTATGTATGCCGCCAGACGTGGACTGGCACCACTTGTGGCTTGTTACGATTGTGGTCATATATTGAGATGTCCTGACACAGGCACTCCCTATTCTCTCTTCAAAACCGAGAAAGACGGTGAGGAAATACGTTGGTTTGTCTCCACTGCTACCGGCAGGCGAGTAAGAGCCAGTGATACCTGTAACAAATGTAACTCATGGCGCTTGCGTGAACGTGGTATTGGTATTCAGCATTTGGAAAAAGAATTCAAAAAAGAATTTCCACATATTCCGGTACTTCTTTTTGATCATACTACCGCTACAACAATGAGGAATGCAAAGCGTATAATCGGTGACTTCATGAGCCACAAGGGAGCGGTACTACTTGGTACTGCCATGGCCATACCATATCTGCAAGAAGAAGTCCCTTACTCGATAATCACCTCTCTTGATGCTGCCAGAAGTATCCCTACTTGGCGAGGAGACGAAGAACTTCTTTCTCTACTCTTAAACCTGCGCGACAAAACTACTGAAACTTGTTTCATTCAAACCAGAAGCGAACCACACGAAATAATCGATTATGCCAAGAGTGGCCATGTCAGTAAATTTTATGATGAGGAACTGACTCTGCGTGAATCACTAAAATACCCTCCATTTAGTCATTTTATTCACCTTACGTTGCAGGGTAATGCTGAAGCGGTACACAAAGAAGAAGTGAAAATTACCGAGCTTTTGGCAGAATACCAGCCCCGCTTCTACCACTCACCTACTACTACCAAGAAGAAGGCGGTGCGATATGGCCTGGTAAGGGTAAATGAGAAAGACTGGCCCGCAGAGAATCTAATGAATTTACTTCGTGCACTACCGCCGCAGGTACGAGTTGAAGTCGATCCCGATAGAGTAATTTAGAGGAGGAAAAATCACTTCGTGATTTTTCCTCCTAATTGCGTTATAGTACTTCCAATATGGCCAAATTAGTGGAGGAAAGTCACCCAGCGCTACACACCATCGCCGAAGAAGTAACTCCGGAGGAGTTTTCCAATGGTTTTCTTAAGAAACTTGTAAAAGACATGAAAAGCGCTCTTCACTCATACAACGTAGAAGGATTTACCGCGGTGGCCATTGCTGCACCGCAGATTGGTATATCCAAGCGAGTGTTTTTGGTGGAAGACCAGAGTGAAGACCGTGATTCTCTACCCAGTTTGGTAGCGGTTAATCCATCTATCATAAAACACTCTAAAAAGACTCACGTAGTCGGTGAAGGATGTTTGTCAGTACCCGACCGCTATGGCGCAGTAAAGCGCCACAAAAATGTCACATTCAAAGCGCTTGATGAAAATGGAGAAGAGTATGAACGTGGTGCGGGAGGTCTCTTAGCACAAATTATCCAGCACGAAACTGACCACCTGGACGGAATACTTTTTGTCGACCGAGCTGAAAAGGTATGGAATAAAGGAGAAGTAAGTGACAAAGAACTAACAGAAGCAGGCAATGAGTGATAAGTACAAAATCGCTTACTTTGGTGGTGACCCGCTGGGGGCTCCAACTCTGAAACAACTGGCAGAGAGTGAGTTTAAACCCTCTCTTGTGGTATGTAACCCCGATAGAAAAAGCGGAAGAGGGCAAACTCTCACACCACCAGCAACTAAGACAGTAGCCGAAAAATACGCTATCGAAGTGACCCAGCCTGAAGAGCTAAATGAGAATTTATTTGCAGGAGAGTGGGATCTGTTTGTAGTTGTTGCCTATAACAAAATACTGCCGCAATGGCTGATAGACTTGCCAAAGCATAAAACCATCAACTTGCACCCATCGCTTCTACCTAAATATCGCGGACCCAACCCTATTAGAGAATCCATCTTGAATAACGATCAAGAGGTAGGAGTCAGTGTCATGCTTCTTGACGACAAAATGGATCATGGGCCGTTACTATCACAGAAGAAAGTGGAGTTGGAAACCTGGCCAATAAAAGGAAAAGAGTTGGACGAAATACTGATTAAAGCGGGTGGAAACTTGCTCTTGGAAACCATTCCTCGGTGGCTAACAGAGAAAATTAAACCAATAGAACAAAACCATGATGTCGCTACTTATACTCATAAAGTAACCAAACAAAATGGTGAGCTGGTTCTCGATCCACTCAATATGCCCGAAGGTAACGAAGCCAAACAAATATATCTAAAAATCTTGGCTTACGATGGTTGGCCGGGCACATTCTTCTTTTACGAAGGTAAAAGGTATAAAGTGATTGACGCTCATTTGGATGAAACGGGTAAACTGCACATCGACTCACTCATACCGGAAGGTAAGCCAAAAACTTCGTTTCTCAATCACTTTGGTTAAAAAAGGCGGCGCTACGCGCCGGCCTTTTTTAACTTTCTCAATTAACCTGTTTCGCATCCCTAATCCTTCTCGCTCTATCTATAAGATAAAGAGACATCGGATGATCTCTGGTGAGATATCGCAAC
>DFPA01000009.1:0-121 GCA_002377025.1 Patescibacteria group bacterium UBA3527 | reverse complement strand
CTTCATCTGGCGACATGTCTTCTATCTTGTCCAGCACTACCTCTTTAAGACTTTTTGCTATTTCTTCTTCACTATCATTAGCTAAACTCTGAAAATTAAGTGAGGCTTCTTCCAACTCATA
>DFPA01000028.1 GCA_002377025.1 Patescibacteria group bacterium UBA3527 | reverse complement strand
GGGAGTTTGTGAGTTGTTGCGGGGCCCGGACTTGAACCGGGGTCTGGAGGTTCTGTTATTCCTATAGTTTCCTATAAGCATGGACTATACCATGTTCCATAATCTGAAGATTGTTTGGAACTCTCCATTATAGTCTCTGAACCTTTCATCTTGCGATGACTTGGCTGCTGATTGCCGAATTCAGCTTGTTTTCAAACATTCACGCTTATCCTTTCGAATTACGTTGTAGTCAAGCTGACTCTAACGGGTTTCCAGCAGTTTAGAAGATTTTTCCACTCGTCATTACTGACAAGGGTCACAGTTGCCTATGAGCCTCCCGAGATACCACTTCTCCACCCCGCTATATATTCAATTATGCGATGAGTATATCACTATTTAAAGATATGTCCAGGTATGTAAATGTATAGTATAATTACCTCCGAACTATGGCTAAGGTAAAAGAGAAGGAGTCTGCAATAAAGTTTAGACAACTAGGATATAGCATTACTGAGATAGCCAAGATGACCGATTCTGCTAAGAGTACGGTGAGTGGCTGGTGTCGTGATATTAAATTGAGTGAAAAAGCAATTAAAAAACTGGCCAAAAGGAATAAGCAAAAAAGTTCAGAAGGGTTATTGCGTTATTCTGAGACTGTGCGTGCTAAACGAATTAAAGAGACTGAGCTGGCAACTAAAAGAGGGGTGAAAAAGTTAGGTAGCTTATCCAATCGGGATATTTACTGTATCGGTCTTGGTTTGTATTGGGGGGAAGGTTACAAAACTGGTAGTCAGGAATTCGGTTTTACAAATAGTGATCCTGATATGATGACTTTCTATGTCAAATGGCTAGAAATTGTCTTTCATGTCGAGAAGAAGGACTTAATCTTGAGAGTGAGCGTAAACGAAGCACACGCAAATAGGATTGATGAAATTGAAAAATTTTGGTCTGAAAAGCTCGCAATATCTTTGAGTCAGTTCACAAAACCTAGTCTCATAAAAACTCAATCAAAGAAACAGTATGAAAATTTTGATAAGCACATGGGCACTCTAAGAATAAAAGTTAGGAAAGGCACTAATATGAGAAGGGAGGTGCTTGGTGCTATTGAAGCTATTAAAGTAAAATAAAATTCGTGCAGTAATGAACTTTTGGTCTGGATGTCTTGGTTTGTCTAAGAAGCAATTTGGCAAACTGTACTATATAAATGTGACGTCCAGGAAAAAATATGATAATCACAATTCATACTGCGGCATTGCTAGATTAACTGTTCGACAGGGTTCCAGTTTACAATATAAATTATTGGGTTATATTAAGGCACTGAAGTAACGGTATACATGTCGACGTAGCTCAGTTGGTTAGAGCGTAGGACTCATAAACCTAAGGTCGGTGGTTCAATTCCACCCGTCGACACAAGAACAAAAGCCCGCAAGCGAAGCTTGCGGGCTTTTGTTTTGATCATCTGGATAGTGCTATTACCTGTCACGTGATAATATATGTTGTATAAATTTGGTTTGTTACTTATGCCGATTAAGAAAGAAGTGAATAAAGACTTTTTCAAAAAGTGGAGTCATGATATGGCTTATATTCTTGGCTTTTTCTTTGCCGACGGTTCATATGACATTAATTCGAGAGGAGGACAGTATTTTAGTTTTCAGATTACTGATCAAAAATTACTAGTTGCAATACGAAAGGCAATATCTTCGAACCATAAAATATCTATCAGAGGGCCACGAACCTCAAGAGAAAATACTCAATACAGATTACAAGTTGGCAGTAAGGAGATGTGTGTTGACTTAGTGAGACTAGGTGTAAGTCATGATAAGTCTAAAACTATGTGTTTTCCTAGGGTACCAAGTAAGTACTTGTCTAGTTTTATTCGAGGGTATTTTGATGGTGATGGCAATGTATGGTGTGGACACATTCACACCAATAGAAATAAGAGTAATTTATCAATACTTACAGCATTTACATCTTGTTCCCACAACTTTCTCGAAGGTCTTCATGTGAATTGCCAGAAGTTGGGTGTAAGAGGAGGAAGTTTGTTTAAGCGTGGAGCTGCGTATCGTTTGCAATATAGTGCAAAAGACTCTATAATCCTTTACCACGTTATGTACGATAATGTTTGTACAAGCGATGACCTTATTCTCCATAGAAAAAAGACGGTTTTTGAAAAATTTATGGAGCCAAGGAATTAACTGCGGGAGTAGCTCAATTTGGTTAGTAGCGCCGCCCTGTCACGGCGGAGGTTGCGGGTTCAAGTCCCGTCTCTCGCGCAGTTAGTAAAAACACCCGACGAGGGTGTTTTTACGTTACGAGCGAGTAGTCTAAACAGTGCAAAGGCACTGTTTAGAAGGGACTTGAAAAGGTTGCCTGCTATTTTGCAAAAATAGCGACAACCTGTACTGAACATGTAATGTTCAAGTCCCGTCCACCGCGCAGTTAGGTAAGCAAAGCCCATATCATCAATGATATGGGCTTTGCTTAAGAAGCAGACTGCTCTGCTTCTGTGCCTAACTGCGAGACGCAGACATGTTTTTCTTTCCTTTTCCTAGAAAGAAAAACGGTCGAGTCCGGGGAGGAAGTTCTTGCTAGAATTGGAGTGAAGTGAACAATTTTAGCTAGAAACTTGACCCCAGTTAGTAAAAACACCCGACGAGGGTGTTTTTATGTTACGAGCGAGTGGTATATGATTTGTGTATGAACCAAGTTCTAACTCTTGGGATAGTTTGTGATGGAGAGAGAGTGCTTCTTGGCATGAAGAAGCGGGGTTTTGGAGAGGGTAGATGGAATGGCTTTGGTGGCAAAGTGGAGGAAGGTGAGACTCTTGAAGTAGCGCTTTGCAGGGAGTTCGAGGAAGAAGTTTGTATAGTCCCGCAGAGTTATGAAGAAATCGGTCTCCTCAAATTCACCTTTGACAGTGTTCCTGATATTCTCGAAGTCCACATATTTAAAATTGATGAATTTTCGGGCGAGCCTTTTGAAACTGAGGAAATGAGGCCAAAGTGGTTTACTCACAGTGAAATACCCTTTAGTGATATGTGGTCGGATGATGTCTATTGGTTTCCGTATCTTTTAGAAAGTAAAAAATTTGAAGGGCATTTTCACTTTGATCGGCCGGCAGATAAAAATCACGAAGGTAAGATACTCGGTTATGAAATTGAGGAAATTTTTTAAGAAAATTTGTTTTCAACTGCTTTTTAATTTGTTAGGATACCAGCAACCTAAAGAGGTTCTGCGCTTCGATATGGGGGAGAGGAGGGCGTTTGCAACCGGCTGCTAAAAAGTTGCAGACGTCTTCCTCGCATATGCCAACCAAGCTTCAGTGCAACGTTGGCTAAATTTGCCAACGTAGCTCAGTCGGTAGAGCGCATCCATGGTAAGGATGAGGTCCGCGGTTCAATCCCGCGCGTTGGCTCCAAGATACAAAAACCCACGTCAGTGGGTTTTTGTGTTGAGGAGACAACGCAGCAACAGTATCTTCATACTGTTGCGGCGGGATTGAAAGGCGCAGACATGTTTTTCTTTCCTTTTCCTAGAAAGAAAAACGGTCGAGTCCGGGGAGGAAGTTCTTGCTAGAATTGGAGCGAAGTGAACAATTTTAGCTAGAAACTTGACCCCAATCCCGCGCGTTGGCTCCATAATTCGCGTTTACACAAGCAGGTCCGAACCGCTTCCATGAAGGCCGGCTAACGCGGGCCGCGCCGAACGCGTGGTCGCAAAAATTCTTTTGCTTGCACTATTTGCATCTAAAAAGCTATAGTAACGAGCGAGTACATCCTGATCTTTTTGATCTTTACACAGAGAGGTGTCCGATGGACGACTATCATACAGAAATCGTTGCACCGGGCGACCGGTTCTCCGCACTTGCACGCAAAGTCTGTATAGGCAGTTTCAACAACTCAACCGCACTCACTGTCGAGCGTGGCGGTGAGGGTATGCGTGCCATGGACGGCTTCACCTGGAACGCTCCAGTGCTCGAAGCGATGCTTCGTGGCGAAATCTACGAAGTCGCTCAAAGCGACGGCGCTGGAGGCAAACCGCAATTCTTCACCCTCGCCAACACACCAGAAGCGTTTCGTGGCCTCGGCTGGGAAGTCATTACCATGAATGCCGATGATCTGGCGTGTCGTGGTGGCCTGCCAACCCACATGCTTTCGAGCAACATCGACGTGAAAGGCATCACCGATGAAAACTGGCCGCTTTGCGAGGCGCTCATCACTGGATTTGGAGACGCACTTGGTGTGTCTAACCTCGTCCTGATGACTGGCGAGACTGCCGTCATGAAGCACAGCATTACCGCGTTTTGTGACACTGACGATCCCAGTCAGCTGATTCTGACATGGGGTGCGACGTGTCTCGGTCTGGCTTCCAAGAACAAGCGACCAAACGGCACAAGTATCACCTCAGGCATGGTGATTGTTGGGTTCAAGGACAAAGGCTATCGTTGCAATGGTGGAACCAAGTTCACCAACATCATCCTTGATACCTGGGGACCGAGCGTGAGCGACATCATGAAGAATCCTGATGCGCGATCTTTCATCGAGAAGCTGGTGGTGCCTTCACAGAGCTACGCCGGCACGGTTGCCCGTCTCAACGGCTGGCAACTTGACGGTACACTCGGTCACCCATTGGCCAAACTTCACGGCGTCGCCCACATCACGGGCGGTGGCATCTGGAGCAAGCTCGTAGAAATCCTGCCGGAGGGTGTCGGTGCCAACCTAGACAAGATGCCTGGACCTGCATCAGTGCTGCTTGAAGCCCAACAGCTCGCGAGTAGGACGGACAGTCCGATGACCGACTACGAATGTTATGGGACTTTCCACGGTGGCTGCGGCCTGATGATCGTATGCAGCGAGCATGATGTCGGGCAGGTCTGCAGAGCAGCGATCGACGATGGACACGAGCCTTGTATTGTTGGCCGGACAGTCAAATCCGCCAACAATGAGGTCACCATTCAATCTCGATTCCTTGAGGAGGCACACCTTTCGTCGCTGCATCCGCACTAAGCGGACAAGTGACACCGACCTTGATCCCCGGCGTTCTACGCCGGGGATTTTTTTGGGAGTGGAAGCGAAGCCCTTATGTGCGTGTACAGGACCGCCTCTGGCGGGTTTGGGTGGGTGGAACAGGTATATACAGATTTGTTCGTGCGAAGCGCGAACCTTTGAATACTACGAACTCGAACAAAGTCACTAAGCGAACACGTCACCATCGAGCAGCTCGCGCGAACGAAGTGAGAGGCCTATGTGAGGCGGTGGTGTGTGAGCGTATATAAAACCACCACGAACTCCAATGTGTACGATTTGGTACAGCATCACCACCCACTCGGCGCGGCCAGCGTTATCACTTCATGAAAACGATTCGAACTTGTTCGTATAAACGCTCCAAGATACAAAAACCCACGTCAGTGGCTTTTTTATTGAGCCGTCTCCGAGGATCGAACTCGGGACCTTTGCGTTACGAATGCAATGCTCTACCTACTGAGCTAAGACGGCAGTTTTATATTATAGACCAATGGTCGTAGTCGGGATATACTCGAGAAATGCAAGAAGTAGAAAAAAGAATCGCTGAAATTGAGGCAGCCATGCTTTTGCCCGATTTTTGGAATGATAGTGCCGCGGCGCAGTCAATGATAAAGGAGTTGGCTGACTTAAAAGATGAAGCCGAGGGAAAGGGTAAGTATGACCGACAAAATGCCATTATTACCATTGTGGCAGGCGCAGGCGGTGACGATGCTGAAGATTTTGCCCGGATGTTGCTCGACATGTATCAGAAATACGCTGAAACAAAAGGTTGGCCGGCGGTTGTATTAGATGAGAATCGTAACGATCATAATGGTTACAGAAATGTAGTAATTGAAATTGTCGGCAAGGATTCATACGGGATACTTAAAGGAGAGTCCGGAGTACATCGACTTGTACGTATTTCTCCTTTTAACAGCAATGGCAAGCGACAAACTTCCTTTGTTTTAGTAGAGGTTTCTCCCAAAGTAGAAGTTGTGTCTGATCTGGAATTATCTGAAGATGAGATCGAAATCTCCTTTGCCAAGTCAGGTGGAGCCGGTGGCCAGAATGTAAATAAACGAGAGACAGCGGTGCGTATAGTGCATAAGCCGACTAATATTTCCGTACATGTATCCAGTGAGCGTTCACAGCAACAAAACCGAGAAAAAGCCATGCAGCTCTTAATCGGTAAGGTGCTAGCGTTTAAGGAAGAACAACTAAAGCGCGAGCGAGAAGGGTTGTCGGTTGAAAAGAGTGTCAAGATAGAATGGGGTAGTCAGATACGCTCCTATGTATTGCATCCATATCAAATGGTAAAGGATCATCGCACTGATACTGAAACCAGCCAAATAGAAGCGGTTTTGAATGGTGATATACAGCTATTTCTAGACGCTCAGAGTGACATGCGATAAAATAGATTGGTCGTATGATTTATTTTGAAAATGTGTCCAAGCGGTACAGTGGTGGTGAGTCTGGTGCTCTTGAGAATGTAACCTTTCAAGTAGAGCCGAAGGAGTTTGTATCGATTGTTGGTCACTCTGGTGCCGGCAAGACTACCTTGCTCAAAATGTTAATTGCTGAAGATAAACCATCTGAAGGCCGGGTCTTTTTTGAGTCATTAGATATTCATCAGATACCCAAAGGAAAGTTGCCGATGTTTAGAAGGAAAATAGGTACAGTATTTCAAGATTTTAAGCTACTGCCTCACATGACCGCCTTTGAGAACGTAGCTTTTGCTATGGAGGCCAACGGCCGCAGTGATATAGAGATAGAAGAAAATGTACCACAAGCGCTTGAGCTGGTGGATTTGGGTGAAAAGACGTGGAATTTCCCCGGTGAACTTTCCGGTGGAGAAAAGCAAAGAGTGGCGATAGCTAGAGCGATAGTTAATCAGCCCGATATCATCATTGCAGATGAACCAACCGGCAACTTGGACCCCATCGCTACCTACGAAGTAGTGCAAATTTTGAAGAAGATAAACGACCTTGGTACAACTGTTATAATGACAACACATAATAAAGGGGTGATAGATGAACTTGGCCGACGAGTTATAACAATGGACGAAGGTCGAGTAGTACGTGACGACAAAGAAGGAAAGTACGTTCTTTAGAAGATAAGTATTAATTTAACCATGTGGACAGATTTTAAAAGAATTGCGCGATCAGGATTTGTCGGTTTTTGGAGAAACGCGTTCGTTTCACTGTCAGCAATTTTTGTGATGACGGTCACACTGTTTGTGGTGGTTGGAACGATGCTTGTAGACCAGCTTCTGGGTGCTTCTCTGGCAAATATAAAGGACAAGGTAGATATCAACGTTTACTTTGTACCAACTGCCGAACAAACAGATATTGAGGCTTTGCAGAATTCTTTAGAGGCATTACCGGGAGTAGCGGAAGTCAAATTTACATCAAGGGACGCTGCTTTGATAGAATTTCGTGAACGTCACCAAAATGATGAACTTACCCTACAGGCCCTGGATGAATTGGGTGAAAATCCACTTGGAGCATCGCTTGCAGTACGTGCTAACGAGACTTCCCAGTACGCCAGTATCAACCAGTTTTTACTAGAACAACAGGAACAAGAAGATCCGCAGAACCCAATCATTGATAGAGTCAACTTTTCTCGCAACGAAGCAGCAATTGAGAAGCTTAGCTCAATCATAGGAGCTGTTGAACGTACCGGACTTATCACCATGCTGGTCTTGGTGGTGGCAGCGGTAGTTATTACCTTCAATACTATTCGTTTGGCTATCTACACCACAAGGGAAGAAATTTCTGTAATGCGTTTGGTGGGGGCCAGTAATATGTTCATTCGCGGACCGTTTATGGTGCAGGGGGTGATGTATGGAGTAATTGCCGGAGTAATAGCGATTTTGATACTTTATCCGCTCTTGGTATGGCTTGGTCCGGCGACTGCTACATTCTTCCAGTTTAATATTTTCAGCTACTTTGTTAGTAACTTTGCTTACATTTTCATGGTTGTTATTGGTACGGGTGTTGCATTGGGATTAATTTCTAGTATTCTAGCGGTGTCTCGATATCTCCGAGTCTAAAATAGCGATGAGTAGAAAAGCGAAGCAGAAAAAACGACAAACCAAATACTTGTTTGTCGTCGGCGGTGTCATGAGCGGGGTAGGCAAAGGGATTACCTCTTCTTCCATCGCCAAACTTCTGCAAGCGCGCGGACTCTCTGTCACCGCTATCAAAATAGACCCTTATATCAACGTCGATGCCGGCACTATGAACCCCACAGAACATGGGGAATGTTTTGTCTTGGCTGATGGTTTGGAGACTGATCAGGACATGGGTAACTATGAACGTTTCTTGAATGTTGATTTACCGGCTAACAATTACATGACTACAGGTAGCGTGTATCAGGCTGTAATAGAGAAAGAAAGAAACCTTGGTTATGGCGGTAGGAATGTACAGGTAGTACCAGATATCCCCGAAGAAACTATCCGGCGCATAAAAAAGGCAGGAGAACTAGCCGAGGCAGACGTAGTAATAACAGAAGTAGGTGGAACTGTCGGTGAGTACGAAAACATTCTCTTCATTGAAGCTATTCGCATGATGAAGAGTGAGGATCCGGATAGTGTGGGTGTGGTGATGGTGAGCTATCTTCCGGTGCCGGGAAGTATTGGTGAAATGAAGACCAAACCCACACAGCACGCAGTGCGCACACTTGGTAACTCAGGAGTACAAGCAAATATCATTGTAGCCAGGAGTCCATTACCAATAGACGAAAAGAGAAAGGAAAAAATAGCACGCTTTTGTAACGTACATCCGGAGGATGTAATCTCCGCCCCTGACCTCGAGAGTATCTATGATATTCCGATGAATTTTGAAAAAGAGGGACTTTCTACACGCTTGTGCGGCATGTTGAAATTGCCTTGCAAAAGCAAAATAGATTTGAGTGATTGGAACAGATTTGTACGGAAGTCGAAAAATGGCAAAGATACTGTAAAGATTGCGGTAGTAGGTAAGTATTTCAATTCAGGTGACTTCGTACTCTCAGATGTATATATCTCAGTACTGGAAGCTATCAAATACTCAGCCTACAAACTGGGTCTTAAGCCTGAAATAACCTATCTATCCTCACAATCTTTTACGGATAAAAAAGCCTTGAAAGTTTTGAAAGAGTTTGATGGTGTGTTGGTGCCGGGAGGTTTCGGTAAGACCGGTATAGAAGGGAAGCTGAACGTGATTGAATACGTTCGCAAGAACAAGATCCCTTATTTTGGTATTTGTTATGGTATGCAACTGGCTGTGTTGGAATACGCTAAGAATGTTTTGAAGTTGGCTGACACCAGCACAGAAGAGATTAACCCTAAAGCAAGAAACCTGGTAGTAGCGGTGATGGAAGAACAGAAAGATAAAATTGCCGTAGGTGATATGGGAGGTACTATGCGTCTCGGGCAGTATGAGACTATTTTGAAAGATAAAACAATCGTAAAGGAGGCATACAAAAAGAAAGAAATTCTCGAACGCCACCGTCATCGATATGAAGTAAATCCAGAATATGTAGAAGTTTTGGAAAAGAAGGGGATGATATTTTCCGGTACTTCTCCAGATGGTTCACTTATGGAAACAATGGAGCTTCCTCGTGAGAAACACCCTTTCTTTGTCGGAGTTCAGTATCACCCAGAGTTGCAGGCGCGACCGCTCGATCCGCACCCACTCTTTACCGCTTTTATCAAAGCCAGCTACGAGTCAGAATAGTCAAAGGCACTAGAGTATATCTTAGGTCTGGTGCTATAGTGCCCAAAATTATAATGGATCAGTATCAATCTATGTGCGCAAAAGCACGGCTCTTAACAGGAAGATTTTTGGATGGGTTTGTGCTATAATCGCGGCCACTAAACAGATGTTTCAATTGCCGGATGGTGCAATGGTAGTCACGCCTGGTTTTGGTCCAGGAAATCGGGGTTCGAGTCCCTGTCCGGCAGC